>CAZSVN010000066.1:0-6949 GCA_964610285.1 uncultured Candidatus Izemoplasmatales bacterium | reverse complement strand
GTTCTAAATGCAAGAAAAACAATTATAGAATTGATTTTAGCAAATCATGATGCAAATTGTACTGCTTGTCCTAAAAACTTAAATTGTGAATTGCAAGCGCTGGCTAATAAATTAGGAATTGATAAAAATCGTTTCCCTACGGTATTAGAAGTAAAACCAATTGATAATTCTAATCCAGTATTAGTTCGAAACATTAATCGTTGTATCAAATGCGGTAGATGTATTGATGTTTGTAAGAATGTTCAAGCAATGAGCGTATTGGATGTTATGGGAAGAAGCAAAGATATCGAAATTATGCCGGCTTATGGAAAATACTTATCAGATGAGTTTTGTACATATTGTGGACAATGTTCAAGTGTTTGCCCAGTTGGAGCTATCATAGAAAAAGATGATACTGACCTTGTGTGGGAAGCATTAAACAATCCAAATCTTCATGTAATCGTTCAAGTGGCACCTGCAGTGAGAGTTTCATTGGGTGAAGAACTAGGCATGGGGCCAGGATCAATCGTTACAAATAAAATCGTTGCGGCTTTAAAATACTTAGGATTTGACGCTGTTTATGATACTGATTTTACAGCTGACTTAACAATTATTGAAGAAGGTAACGAATTAATAGAACGCATTACAAACGGTGGAACACTTCCTATGATGACTTCATGTTGTCCAGGTTGGATTAATTTCGCTGAACAAAAATATCCAGAAATTCTTGATCATTTATCTACATGTAAATCACCACAACAAATGTTTGGTGCATTAGCAAAATCATATTATCCTGAAAAGATGAAAATGGATCCAAAAGATATTTTTGTAGTTTCGATTATGCCTTGTACTGCTAAAAAGTATGAAGCTCAACGTAAAGAAATGCGCATTGATAATGTAAATCCTGATGTTGATGTAGTTTTAACTACAAGAGAATTAGGAAAAATGATTCGTCAAATGGGTATTAATTTTGAAAATATTAAAGAAACTCCTTTTGATAAACCATTTGGAATTACGACTGGTGCAGCTGCGATATTTGGAGCTACAGGTGGAGTTATGGAAGCCGCTTTAAGAACTGTTTATGAAGTGGTTACCAAAGAAGAATTAGTAGACATTAATTTTCAAGCTGTAAGAGGCATGGAAGGTATTAAAGAAGCAGAAGTGGAACTTGGTGGAGCAAAAGTGAAAGTTGCAGTTGCTCATACGTTAGCAAATGCTAAAATTTTGTGCGAACAAGTGAAAGCTGGAACATCTCCTTATGCATTTATTGAAATCATGACTTGTCCTGGTGGATGTATTGGTGGAGGTGGACAACCTTACGGAACCACTACAGAAGTAAGAGAAAAAAGAATTGCAGCAATCTATCAAGTGGATGAAGACATGACAATCAGAAAATCACATGAAAATCCTGATATCAAAGCGTTATATGATGAATATCTTGAAAAACCTTTAGGACATAAATCTCATCATTTACTTCATACACACTATCATTCTAGAAACAAATAAATAAATTTAATATAAAAAAACACTTTAGTAAAATATCAAATCATTTTTTGATTATACTAAGGTGTTTTTCTTTTTTTCTATATTATAGATTATTCATTTACTATGTTTGTAATATATAGTATAATTATATTGATGAAAAAAATAGAAAATTGTTATTAAATTTCATATGTAATCAATCGAAACTTTTTCTTAAAACACCGATGATTAAATAAGTTTTTGTAGTTTAATTAATTGCAGTTTTCTTTTTATGTTTAAAAGATATGAGGGGGATTTTATGCAAAAATATGCTTTACCACCTTTCCGAATTAAAATGGTGGAACCAATCAAGTTAATATCCAAGGAAGAACGCATTGTTAAGCTGAAAGAGGCTGGATACAATCCGTTTAAACTAAGAAGCGAAGATGTATACATCGATTTGCTTACAGATTCAGGAACCGGAGCTATGTCTCATTTTCAATGGGCTGCTTTAATGCAAGGAGATGAATCCTATGCGGGTTCAAGAAGCTTTTACCGCTTAGAAGAAGTAGTAAAAGATATTACTGGGTATCAATATATTATGCCAGCTCACCAAGGTAGAGGTGCTGAACAAGTTGTGATTCCGGAAATGATTACTCATCCAAAACAATATTTTATTTCAAATATTCATTTTGATACAACTAGAGCTCACGTTGAAATAGCTGGAGCTCGGGCAATTGATTGTGTTGTACCTGAATGTTTTGAATTAGAAACCTATTATCCGTTTAAGGGTAATTTTGATATTTCTTTATTGAAAGAAATTATAGCAAATAAGGGAGCGAGCAATATTGCAGGTATTATTATGACAATTACCAATAATTCTGCAGGCGGCCAACCAGTATCTATGGAAAATATGAAGGCTGTAAGTAAGATTGCTAAGGAACACAACATTCCTGTTGTTATTGATGGTGCTCGATATGCTGAAAACTCTTATTTTATTAAATTAAGAGAAAAAGGATATGAACATAAAACAGTAAAAGAGATTGCGTTTGAAACATTTTCATTAGCCGATGTTTTCTTAATGAGTGCTAAAAAAGATGGTTTGGTAAATATTGGTGGATTGATAGCGATAAAAGATAATTTTGATTTATTTCAACGCTGTCAAACGAGCATCGTTCCTAAAGAAGGATTCCCAACGTATGGAGGATTAGCAGGTAGAGATATGGATGCGCTAGCAGTAGGATTACTGGAAGCGTTAGAAGAAAGCTATTTAGCATATAGACTTGATGAAGTGAAATACTTAGGAGACTTACTGATGGAAGCTGGAGTACCTATTCAATATCCAACAGGTGGTCACGCAGTGTTTGTAGATTGCGGTAAAATGGTTCCTCACATTCCATTTGATCAGTTCCCTGCTCAAGCGGTCAGTAATGCTTTGTATATAGAAGGGGGAATAAGACCAGTAGAAATTGGTTCTTTACTTCTAGGAAGAGATCCAGATACCCATGAAAATATAAAAGCAGAAAAAGAATTCATGAGATTAACAATACCAAGAAGAACGTACACATTAGAACATTTAAGATATGTAGCAGAATGTTTGATAAATGTGTATCAAAATAGAGCTAAAATCAAAGGTCTAACATTCACCTATGAATCGCCCTTATTACGTCACTTTACGGCGAAATTTGAACCAGTAGAATAGAGGTATTTTATGGATTATTTACATGTGACTTCAGAAATTGGAGTATTAAAGAAAGTATTACTTCACAGGCCAGGTGGAGAAATAGAAAACTTAACACCGAAGTGGCTGTCACAGCTGCTTTTTGATGATATTCCTTGGCTAGATTTGGCTCAAAAGGAACATGATGCATTCGCAGAAACTTTTCGACAAAACGGAGTTGAGGTTTTGTATCTAACAGATTTAGTTGCGGAAAGCATTGATGCATCCAAAGAAATTAAAAATAAATTTATTAAACAATTCATAAAAGAGGCTTCTGTAACTAGCGAAACACTAGCTCTTAAATTAGAAGAATATTTAAATTCATTTCCAACTACAAAAGAAATGGTATCTTTAACTATGGCTGGAATCCGGAAGTGTGATTTACCTAATTTTGTGAAAAGAACATTATCGGATTATATTCGAGATTATCCATTTATCACGGATCCAATGCCAAATTTATATTTTACAAGAGATCCATTTGCAGTAATTAATAATGGTGTAGCTATTTCTAAAATGTATTCAAAGACAAGAAGTAGGGAAACCATTTATGGAGAATATATTTTTAAATATCATCCAATCTATGGAAACGAAGAAATACCTAAATATTACAACCGTTATATGGTTCCAACCATTGAGGGTGGAGATATTTTAGTATTATCAGAAACGGTTTTGGCTGTTGGAGTTTCTCAGAGGACCCATCCAGCAGCGATTGAAAAGCTTGCCAAAAATTTGTTTTATCATAATACTACCAAATTTGAAACGATTTTAGCATTTGATATTCCAAAAAATAGAGCTTTTATGCATTTGGATACCATATTCACTCAAGTAGATTATGATAAATTCTTAATTCATCATGATGTTAAAAATGTTCTTAAGGCATTTGAAATTAAAAGAACTCCAGAACGAAACAGCAAATTGTTAGTAACACCAATTAATGGAAAACTAGATGAAATATTATCTACATACTTACATAGAGATATAACATTAATCCCTTGTGGTGGAGAAGACAGTGTCGCAGCTGATAGAGAACAATGGAATGATGGAGCCAATACGATTGTTTTAAGGCCGGGAGAAGTAATCGTTTATGAAAGAAATCATATCACGAATGAGTTATTAAAAAAATATGGAATCATCGTTCACACCATACCATCTAGTGAGTTGTCAAGAGGTAGAGGCGGTCCAAGATGTATGAGTATGCCGTTTGAACGAGAAGATTTAAAATAAACCGAGCATATTATTTGATTTATGTCAAAAAAGGAGTATAATTAAGTTGTAAATGACATATGTCAATAATAAGGAGGTAAAATGATGCCACGTGGAGACGGAACTGGACCATTAGGACAAGGGCCATATACAGGTAGAAATTTTAAAGGACAACTAAGCCCTAATAGAAATGGATTCAGAAACTTTGGTAGAGGATTGGGTAGAGGTAATGGAGTATGTTACACTATCAACAGAACTGACGAAAGTTTAATTCAAGAAAAGAATTCTTTAGAGAACAGAATTAAAGATATTGATTCACAATTAAAAACTAAATAAAAAAAAGAAAAAGCGGCCAACAAGATGCCGCTTTTTAAGAAATTAGGAGGAATAAATTATGATAATTGTAATGCCAACAAAAACAAGCGGGGAGAAATCATTCATTTCAGATCACTTTGGAAGATGCAACTTTTTCTATGTGTTTGATACAGAACTTAATAAAGGAGAAGTATACATCAATAAATACAAAGATGGTCAAGGTGGAGTAGGGATTAAATCAGCTGAGTTTGTATTAAGCAAAAAAGCAGATGTTTTAATTACTCCACAAGTTGGAGAAAAAGCATTGAATGTTTTGCAATCAGCAAACTTAAAGATTTATAAATCTACAGATCAAATAGTTAAGGATAATATTGTTTGTTATTTGAACGGGGAATTAAAGGAATTATATTAATGCAGATTGCAATATTAAGTGGCAAGGGTGGAACTGGCAAAACATTCTTAAGTGTAAATTTATCCTATTTGGATAATGATTCTGTCTATGTAGATTGTGATGTAGAAGAACCAAATGGATTATTGTATTACAAGTTGGATAATTTTAAAGAAGAGAATGTGAATGTGAAAATTCCTGTTGTAAATCATGACGCTTGCACAGGCTGTAAAGCGTGTTCAGAGTTTTGTCAATTCAATGCTCTCGCCTATATTTTAGATAAAGTTAGAGTTTTTAAAGATTTATGTCATTCTTGTGGTGGTTGCCAACTCGTTTGCCCTGAAAAAGCCATCTCAGAAGTCGATAGATCTGTTGGAATAATTACTTCAGGAATTTATGAAAACACAGAAGTTTTTTCAGGCAAAATGAATGTTGGAATCGAATCTGGCGTACCTATCATAAAAGAGCTTCTTCAAAAAATAAAAAAAAATAAGAAGAACGTGTATATAGACTCACCACCAGGTAACGGTTGTTCGGTAATGGAAAGCATCAGTGATTCGGAGTACTGTTTACTAGTTGCTGAACCTACAATTTTCGGGTTACACAACTTAGAAATGGTCTATAAATTAGTGAGTGTTTTTCATAAAAAAGTTGGAATCGTTATCAATAAAGCGAATGAAAACACGATAATTAATCAATTTGCAAACAGTCATAAAGTACCTATTATAGGCGAAATACCATTTGATTTAGAAATGGGAAGACTGAATTCCGATGGAGCTATAGTTTCAAAAAATTCTAAATATAAAGAACTCTTTTTAAGCATATTAAACAACGTGCTTAAGGAGGCTAGGTTATGAAACAAATTCTTGTTTTAAGCGGAAAAGGTGGGACAGGTAAAACTACTGTTGCTTCTGCGTTTATCGAATTATCGAAGGCAAGAGCGTTTGCTGACTGTGATGTGGAAGCTCCGAATTTGCATTTGATAAGTAAAACAAACAACAAAAAATCGAAACCATATTTTGGAATGCCGAAGGCATCAATTGACCAAGAAAAATGTATTCAATGTGGAGTGTGTCAAACCAATTGCAGATTCGACGCGATTGATTTTAATGGTCAGTTTACGATTAATCCATACGCTTGCGAAGGGTGCATGGTATGTAAATTCGTTTGTCCTACTAATGCGATTGAAATGCAAGAATCCATTTACGGGGAAACAACCATATATAGGGATAATTACATTTTCTCTACTGCTGAATTAGATATGGGCAGTGGAAATTCTGGAAAACTTGTGACAGAAGTAAAAACACAACTAAAAGACAATTTAACCGATGAACCTCTAATAATTATTGATGGATCACCAGGAATTGGATGTCCAGTCATTGCATCAATTAGTGGAGTTGATATAGTTTTAATCGTCGCTGAACCATCGGTTTCAGGCATATCTGATATGGAAAGAATTATTCAAACAGCGCAAAAATTTCGGATAAAAACAGCAGTTTGTATCAACAAATACGACACAAATATTGAGCAAAGTACAAAAATTGAAAAGTACTTACTAAGCCTAAATATAGACTTTTTAGGTGTAATTCCATTTGATAAAAAAGTAATAGATTTGATAAACGAGGGAAGACCAGTGACCGACGAAGATTTTTCAGTTTCAAGAGCAATCAAAACAATATTTGATAAGACAATGGACATATTAATTTCTTAAGCAAATGAATGAATAAAATTTGTTCGTTATGTTATAATTTCAGTAGAGTTATTTAGGAGATATAATATGTTTAAGACTATTTTGAATATGCAAAGACAAAAAAAGTATATAATTCAAGGTTTGATTGTATTTGTTTTGTCTTTGAAAATGCGCATGATAATCTTTTAAAAAG
>CAZSVN010000065.1:0-6980 GCA_964610285.1 uncultured Candidatus Izemoplasmatales bacterium | reverse complement strand
GGTTGGTTTTGATTGGACGTTACAAATAACAATCCTAACAAAAAGATTATTCCGGGATTGAATATCTTTACAAATTGTTTCAATTTTAATGTTTTTAATAACAGTACAAACATACTCATTCTACTGAAATGAAGTTTTAGCAGATGAAGTTGCAATGGCAAAACTTCAGTGGAATGTCTGAAATTAATTAGTTCATATGAACATTTATTTGTTACAGACCAAAGAGAAGCGCCCGTTGAAATTGATAAATTAAATTTATCTGAAGCAAACTAAGGTAATTTAGCAGAAATCGCAGAAGCCAAAGCACAATTTGAGGAAAGTTATTATTCTGCATATTCTACTTATGATGAATATATATATCTTGCATATGGAGTAAAAAGCGAAACGGAATTATTAATGGAATACTATGTTACTGCTGCGCTACAACCATTCTTCATTTATGATCAAATAAAGAGCAGTGACTATGCGGTACTAGATGATCTGATACCATTACTTCAACCATATTATGACAATTACTTTAGTTTAAATGTAGAGCACATATTGGTTTATGTAGATAGAGATGAAAATGGTGCACCAGATGATTATGATAAATTTTTATCTAACTTAGTAGATTTGGCTGCATATAATCTTAAATTAGCAGATTTTGAAACTGCAATTCAAACATATTTAGATGATAGTGATCATACATTTGAAACGCTATTAACAGCATATGCTAAAGCAAAATTAAATGATGTTACATGGGGCGAATTTAAACGCTATGGTTTCTATTTAAAATACGAAAATCTTGGAGATTTAACATATAAAGATACAGCGGGTTCTTATGAACAACCATTTGTAGATACATTAGTTGAAATGTATCAAGATTATCAATCACCACTTACCGTTGGAGATGATTTCATCTATAATGATGAATTTATTCAAACATCATATGGGGTTCATCTAATCAAAGCTGCTAATAATAATGACTTTGTACAACCAAGTGGTCAATTTACAATGACATATGATACAGAAGGACTACCATTATATGTAAGTGGATTAGTGAATCCAAGCGACTTGTTAACAAAAGCTCAACTTGAAGTTTACGCTGATTATAGATTTAGTATTATTGTTGATGGGTATGGAGATTTAGACACCATTTATGGATTTGAGACACCAGATATCCCGGCCTCTGTAATGGCTGCATTTAATGCGTATTTTGCTAATTTATATGATGCTCTGTATGTTGTGGGTTATCTAAATATTGGCATTGCAGAACAAATGTTGGTTGGTACTTATCAAAATTCAACTAGCAGTTACTGTAATTACACTCAAAACGATTTTACGACAGCATTAAGCGATATTATTGATATTTATATGTACCAAATTTTAACAACTTACGATCAAACAGATAATTAAAGTGCGATATTTTCGCACTTTTTAATAACGGGGGAAAGATATGAATTTGATAGAAGAAGAAAGAATTATTAAAACGAATACTCTTTTTACTATGCTGATCAATTCTATTTTAGCTGTCGCTAAAATGGTTGCTGGTATTCTAGGAAACTCCGCAGTTTTGATTTCGGATGCGGTGAATTCTATTGGTGATATAGCAACCAATATTGTCGTGTATGTCTCCGCTATTTTTTCTAGAAAAGAGAGCGACTCTGATCATCCTTACGGTCATGAAAAATACGATAGTATTATCTCAATATTTTTAGGCTTTGCGATTATTATTACAGCTTACATTGTTGGGAGAGCTGCGATTATTACACTTTATGATTTACTTGTAAATGGAATAGCTATTGCATCCCCTGCATGGTATGCATTGATTGTAGCTGCAGCCACAATACTTGTGAAAGAATTATTGTTTCGCAAAACAAAGAAAGATGCATTGAAAGCAAAATCAAGTGCTTTAATGGCTCAAGCTTGGGATCACAGATCAGATACTATAGCGAGTTTTGGTGCTGTAATAGGGATATCAGGAGCTTTGATGGGTTGGGGATTCTTAGATCCAGTAGCATCCATTGTGATTGCATTATTTATTTTGCGAATGGGAATCAAAATTGTTCTTTCTGGAATCTCTCAAGTAGTCGATAAATCTGCGGACGAAGAAATCGAAGAACAAATCAAACAAATCGTATTCAAACACACAGATGTTCGTAGTTTGGATGATATAAAAACAAGAATGTTTGGAATGAAATTATATGTGGATTTAGAGATTGGTATGGATTTCTCTTTCACATTAGAACGCGCTCATGAAGTAGCAGAAGAAATACATGATGAAATTGAAAATCAGGTATCAGGAGTCTTGCACTGTATGATTCACATAAATCCATATTATCCAAAAAAATAATCCATTCATTATTGATTTTGCATGTATAGAGTGGTATAATGTTTATTCTAAAGAAAGCGCTTTCTGAGGAGGATTACGTATGATTTTATCGACATTAGGAACTTATTTGGATACCGGTCCTGGTATCTGGGAAATATTATTGAGAATGGCTTTAACAGCGGTATTTGTTGGAGTAATCGGTATTGAAAGACAACTCCGTCAAAAAATAGCAGGTGTGACTACGCATTTAATGGTTGCATTCGGTGCGTGTGGAATTGCGATTTTGCAGGATGCTTTGTATTATGATGCGTTGAATACAGCAATTGCTTTAGCAGATCAAGGAATCAATGTTGCCATTCAAATTCAAAGACAAAGAGTCATTGCTCAAGTTGTTACTGGTGTTGGGTTCTTAGGTGCTGGTACGATATTGAAGACACGTAATGGTATTTATGGGTTAACAACGGCAGCGACACTTTGGTTAGCATCCATGATTGGATTGGCATTTGGAATGGGTGGATATTCAATTGGAATTGTAATATCCTTATTCTCACTAATTTTTTTAACATTTGTAAGAAAGATTTTAGCTCATACTCCTTTAAAACACATGGAGAGTCCAGAGATTTTAGGTTCTGAAAGAGTAGATGATTAAAGAGACTGAAAAAGTCTCTTTTTTGTTGGTTTCTATGTAATATAGACTATATATATGTTATAGAAAAGAAAAACAGTCAAATTTTTTGCAAAAGAGAACAAAATAAGGTAGAATATTTATGGAATTTCGGAGGTAGATTACATGACATTAGAAATTAAAGATTTATTTGTATCTGTAGAAGATACAATGATTCTAAAAGGCGTAAATTTAATCGTTGAGGGCGGACAAACACATGCTATTATGGGACCAAATGGTACCGGAAAATCCACATTAGCTTCTATCTGCATGGGACACCCTAAATACAAAATAGAATCCGGAGATATTCTTTTGGATGGAATCAGCATTAAAGATATGCCAGTTGACGAGCGAAGTCGAATGGGCATATTTTTGGCTATGCAAAATCCAACAGAAGTACCGGGAGTGACAAACTTTGATTTTGTGAAAGCTGCGAAGCAAACCAGAATGGAAGAAGGTTCGCATTTAAGAGTTGGAAAATTTATTCTTGAATTTGAAGGAGCTTCCAAAGATTTAAAAATGGGTAAAGGATTAGCGCACCGATTTTTAAACCAAGGATTTTCAGGCGGAGAAAAAAAACGTAATGAGATTCTGCAAATGAAACTATTGAATCCCAAAGTTGCTTTTCTAGATGAAATTGATTCTGGATTGGATGTAGACGCACTTCGAATTGTTGGGGAAAATGTAACTGCGTTGAAATCCCCTGATTTGGGATTAGTACTAATCACTCATTATCAAAGACTTCTCGATTATATCGTTCCAGACTTTGTACATGTAATGATCAATGGGTCTCTTGTCAAAACCGGGAGCTTAGATTTGATTGAAAAAATAGACCAAGAAGGTGACGATCGGGTAAAAACAGAACTTGGAATCACAGACCTCGATCTTAGAAAAGCGCCAGTATCTTTAGGAACGTGTCCGACAAAATCTTTAAAATAAAGGATTACTTATGAAAACACCTACGTATTTGGATAGTAAACTATCGGTAATCTATTTTAATGAACAAGAACTGGTCAATCATTCGGATTATAAGGTTGAAAATAATCATGTAACCATCAAAGGTTTGAATGACGTGTATCTATTTATTGGAGATTATCAAGAACATTATTTTGATTTGGAATTTTTAGCAGATTCCGATATAAAACTATATATTATTATAAAATCATCTAAACCTGCAAATTACGAGTTGAACTTGAATTTGCATGAGAACGTTACGTTAGATGTTTTTACCGATATCCGAAATATTGATACAACTAATGTAATCGTTACTAGAACATATGATTTGCAAAGCTATGCAAAACTAAATATTTATAATGCATTGCTAAACCGAGGGAACACTACTCTAAAAGAAATTGTAAACTTGAATGAAGAATTTTCAGAAGTACATATCGATGTTCTTAATATTGGATCACAAGATGATACATTCATAGTAGAGCAGGATGTATTGCATAATGCAAAATCAACCAAATCAACGATTCACAATTCTATGATTAGTAATGCTACCTCATCATTGCATTATTCCGTATCTGGTCGTATTTATAAAGGAAACGAATTTTCTAGTTGTTCTCAAGTAAATAAAGGAATTATTTTAAATGAGTTTGGTGAAATCGAAGTGATACCAAAATTATTTATTGATGAATACAATGTTGAAGCAAGCCATGGAGCTGCGATTGGCCAAATGGATGATGAACAATTGTATTATTTACTAAGTAGAGGTTTAACAGAGATGCAAGCAAAATCTCTTATTATATCCGGATACACCAAACCGTTTTTAAACTTTATAAAAGATGAAGATATCAAGTCGATGATAGAAAGACAAATCCTGAAAAAAATTAATGAGGTAAATATCGTATGATGAAAAATCATTGGGTGAAAGACTTTCCACAACTTCAAAATGGCATGATTTACTTTGACACAGCAGCGACCAGTTTGAAACCACAGTCTGTCATTGATAAAGTCAACTATTATTATCGTGACTTGAGTTCAAATATTCATAGAGGAATGTATGACTCTGCCGTGAAAACGACAGAACTCTACGAATTAGCCAGAGAAGTTGTTGCAAACTTCATCAACGCAAATGAATCTGAAATTATCTATACTAGAGGAACAACATCTTCACTAAATTTAGTGGCTGCGTCCTATGGACTACCAACGCTCAAACCAGGTGATGAAATCATTGTTTCGGAACTGGAACATCATTCTAGTTTTTTACCTTGGCAAAACGTAGCGGAAAAAACTGGAGCGATTCTGAAATTTGTAGAATTAAACAAAGAAGGAAGAATTACCGTAGAAGCCTTTCAAAAGGTCTTAAGTGATCGAACAAAAGTGGTTGCATTAACCTATGTATCTAATATTATGGGGTTTGTTACTCCAATCAAAGAAATCATCGCATTAGCGCATCAAAAATCAGCGATAGTCGTTGTTGACGCTGCACAGGCTATACAACATCTAAAAGTAGATGTTGTGGACTTAGATTGCGATTTCTTAGCATTTTCAGGGCATAAGATGTTAGGCCCAACAGGAATAGGAATATTATTTGGGAAATCAACGTTATTAGAAAATATGGAACCATTTGAATTTGGTGGGGATATGAATGATGATGTGAATAAGGATAAATCCACTTGGAAGACTGGTCCACAAAAATTTGAAGCTGGAACCATGCCAATTGCATCGGTGTTAGGACTTGCTGACGCTATTGCATATATTGAAGCAATCGGTTTGGAAAACATCTCAGATTATATCGATAAATTACATCGATATGCATTTGCACAACTAATCAAGATAGAGGAACTAACCATCTATAATCCAACCTCGGAAACGGGAATCATCAGCTTTAATTTAGAAAATGTACCAAGTCACGATGCCATCACATATTTTGCGGAAAAAAACATCGCAATAAGAGCTGGTCAACATTGTGCAAAATTAGTTTGCGATTGGTTGGGAATTTATTCTTGTTTAAGAGCTTCATTCTATCTATATAATACATATAAAGAAATCGATGTATTTGTGGAAACCATCAAAGAATCGATTGCATACTTTAAAAAATTAGGATTTTAGGAGAATTGACATGTCAGGACTAGATAATTTATACCGTGAAGTTATTATGGAACATTATAAGAACCCTCGTAACAAAGGGTTAAAAGACGATGACAACTATACGTTATTTCACATTAAAAATCCATCTTGTGGAGATGACATTACGATTCAAACCTTAGTAGAAGATGGAATTATAAAAGATTGCCGTCACATTGGTCATGGTTGTTCTATATCCATGGCATCCGCATCTGTTTTAACAGAAATCATGCTTGGGAAAACGGTGGAAGAAGCTTTGAATTTAGCGGATAATTATTTAAATATGGTAGCGAATAAAGAATACGATAAAACGTTGGATTTGGAAGAAGCCACAGTATTTAGTGGCGTAAAAGATTTTCCAGCAAGAATAAAATGTGCTTCAATTGCATGGGTAGCGTTTAAAGATACCCTGAAATAGGTGGTAATATGACTAAGAAAAAAGATGAACTAAATATCGTTTCTGATTACAAGTATGGGTTTCATACCGAAACCACATCTGTTAGAGAAACCAAACGAGGCTTAAGTGAAGCGGTTGTTAGAGAAATCTCTAGCATAAAAAAAGAACCAGAATGGATGTTAAACATTCGGTTAGAAGCCCTAAAAGCTTTTTATGCGATCCCAAACCCTTCGTGGGGACCTGACCTAAGCGATATCGATTTTAATGATATTATATATTATATAAAACCTTCCGATAATGTAGAAAAAGATTGGAAAGATGTTCCCGTTGAAATCAAAGAAACATTTGATAAATTAGGAATACCTGAAGCCGAACAAAAATACTTATCTGGGGTTACAACACAATTTGATTCTGAAGCTGTTTATCATAGCACCATTCAAGAATTAACCGATTTGGGAGTGATATTCTTAGATACAGATACTGCTTTAAAAGAGTATCCAGAAATCTTTAAAAAATACTTTACGAAAATTGTGAGT
>CAZSVN010000064.1:896-7004 GCA_964610285.1 uncultured Candidatus Izemoplasmatales bacterium | reverse complement strand
AGACATCGAAGTTGATTGGTTAGAAGACTATATTAAAAACATGGAATAGAGGTGACTAACTATTAGAAGTCAAGAGGGAAATACAAGACATAAGAAAACACCTCTTGAAGCAAGAAGGGATTGAAGTATGAAGAGAGGAAAGATGACAAGAGCCACTAAGTCATCGAATTATCTTAGTTTTAAATAATTGAATTGAGTATTGACTTTGACAAGATGGAAGATGATGCGAATAAGTTTTTTAGCCACATGAGATAAAGCGACTCGATGAGTCTTGCCTTCATTACGCTTTTTCAGATAGTATTCATAAATAGCGGGATTATTGATCATGAAGAACATAGATACATTCATCAGGGTTTCTCTAAGGTATCCGGAACCACGCTTGACCATATGACCTTGCTTGTCAATCGTGCCTGATTGAATAACAGAAGGTTCGAGACCTGCAAAAGAAAGCATGGCAGCTGGCGAATCAAAGGAAATGAAATTACCGTATTCAGCGATAATAGACAAAGCTGAGATGGGACCCACCCCATTGATAGAGAAAATGGGGGAATCAAGTTTGACAGCGCAGTCAAGCAAAGCGGATTTCACCGAATTGATTTCTGAGTCGATTGATCTGATCAGATTAAGAGAGGATTTCAATTGAAGCATAAGCAGCTGACTGGAATGACCAACCGTGTTCCTAGCCAAATCTTTCAATTTTATTAATCTGGCATAGGAGAATTTACCCCTTGACAAGGAATAAATCTTCTTATAACCGGATTGAGATATTCTTGAGATTTCCTTTGGAGTTAGGTAATGATCCAACAAGTAGAAAGCAGTCTTAGAAAAGCGATTCCCAAAAAATGGTTTGAACTCCGGGAAGACCAAATCCAGAATATTTGTGAGCGCAACCAGTTCCTTCGAGTGTTTCTTCACAAGCGTTTTGTAGTAACGGGTTAGTGACTTTAGTTCCTGAATGTGGTATGATTTAACTGGGTAGACCTTGTAATCTACGGACAGTAAAATCATGGATAAAAGCTTTGAATCGGCTTTATCGGTTTTGGTTTTTCTCAGAGAGAGACCTGTGGCTAGTTTTCTCACGAGATATGGATTGAACTCCATATAATCAAAACCATGATGGTCTAAGAAGACCTTCAGGTTATAACCATAATGTCCCGTAGCTTCAAGACCTATCCTTTTTGTTTGGGAAGGATCCAAAGCGTTTAGAACTTCAAGCAATTGGTTAAAACCTGATGAATCATTATCAAATGAGAAAGCATCTTTGATAATCTCTCCTGCTTCAGTGGCTATGAAGCAATCATGCTTGTACTTGGAAATATCGATACCAATCAAGTACATACGCAACACCCCTTTAAGGATATTTAAGCCTGTGGTCTTAACAGTTTTCTACCCATGTAATCACGAAAATGAAAGATCAAGTCTTATCTAACCGATTAACACTATTGAAATAAAAAACTGTGGTCTGAGTCACCTCGAATGCTGGATGCATAATTTTATGGGTACAGATCCACAGAACTTATATAATTATTATATGACTAACCCCTCTGGGTAAGTCAAGGAAGGAGAATAATTAATCCTGTAATAAATACAGTTTTAATTATACGTGATTTTATGTACGCACTAATTACTGGAGCTAGTTCGGGAATTGGAAGAGAAATTGCATATTTATTAGCTAAGGAAAAATATGATATAATTCTTGTAGCCAGAAGAGAACATTTACTTATTGATATTCAGCAAGATTTGTCTATGCTGGGAGTCAATGTTTTAATAGAAGTAATGGACTTGAGTATAATCGAAAATACTTATATTTTGTTTGATCACATTAAGGACTTGGATGTTAAGTTGTTTATCAATAACGCTGGTTTTGGAAATTTAGGTTTATTTTCAAACACAGATTTAAATACTGACTTAAATATCTTAGACTTAAACATTAAAGCGGTTCACATATTAACAAAATTATATGTTAAACAATTTCAATCTGGCCTTATTGTTAATATTAGTTCTATGGCGGGGTTGTTACCAACGCCACTACACGCTACTTACTCGGCATCTAAATCATATGTATACTATTTTTCTAGAGCAGTTAATTACGAGTTAAAAAGAGACAAAGAAGATGTAAAACTTTTAACTGTTATTCCTGGGCCAGTAAAAACAGAATTTAATTCCGTTGCCAATGCAAAGAAAAGCAGAGGTATGGATGCAACTCGGTGTGCTAAAATCATATTGAATGGAATAAAACACAAAAGAGCATTAATTATACCTGGATTTAAAATGAAATTATTATTTTTTATGATAAAATTTGTACCAGCTAAACGATTAATGAGCATTGCATACAATATTCAAAATAGGAAATAAATCGAAAATTAATATAACCCTAGCGAGTAAACTACTCGCCAAAAGCACGTGGAGGTAACGGGATGAAAAAAGTATTGGAGTTTCTACAAAGCAATGAATATATGAATACTATAACTAGTTCTATTAAAAAAAATAAAGAAGTATATATAAATAACTCTAATGAAGAAAATTCATTGCTAGTTATGCTTGAATATTTTATGCAAAACAAAGAAACTATATTTTTGGTTACTCCGAATTTATATAAAGCACAATTAATTTATGATAAATTATGTCAAGTAGTGAGTAAAGATCAAGTTTGCTTTTTTCCTCAAGATGAATTCATCTCCAATGAATTATTAGTTTCTTCAATGGAATTTAGAGTTGAGAGAATTAATACAATTAAAAAAATAATTACAAATCCAAAAAGAATTGTTGTTATAAATCTATTTGGTTTTTTAAAACCAGAGTTACCACTAGAAAGTTGGTTAGATTCTATAATCAATTTAACTGCAGGGTTGGATTATTCTATTAAAGATTTAGCGGATAAATTGATAAATTATGGTTATAAAAAAGAATATACTGTAGAGAAGATCGGAGACTTTTCTATTAGAGGTGGGATTGTAGATATATATCCCTTGGGATCCAAAAACCCCTATAGATTTGATTTCTTTGGTGAAACGCTAGATGTAATCAAGGAATTTGATATTGACACGCAAAGGTCCATTTTAAAGGTTGATAAAGTAGATTTATTACCTATGGTAGAGTTCTTCTATTCGGATTTGGAAATCTTGAAATTAGAAAAAATTATTAAGAAGAAAATGAGTGTAATAGATTTTTCATCAGAGACAAAACAAAAAATATCCAAAGATTTAGAAAATTTACATAATCACGAACAATTAGACAGATTGATTAGATATCTTCCATTTTTAACGGACAAACACTATACAATTCTTGATTTATCAGCAAATAGTCATGTTTTTTATTTAGATTTTCACAGAATAACGGAACAAAACAAAATATTAATAGAAGAAATCAAAGATTGGTATATGTCGGCTGAAGATTATCCAAAACTGGAATTCAATATGATATATGATTTTAATGAAATGTTACTTAATAAATCTGTGATGTTTGATTATTTAGATTATAAATATAAAGAAAATTACAATCATGTTTTTTCTATTTTTGGCAAAGAACCAATTACCTATAGTGAAAACCTAGATATACTTTATAAAGAGTTAACAAAAAATATGGGTTCTAAAACCCAAATTATATCATTTAAGACTATGGATTCAAGAACGAAGTTTATGGAAGTCTTACGCGACAAAAATATATTGTATAAAACTATTAATAACGCAGACCCATTGATAGAAGGTGAACTTAATTTAATAGTAAGTGAAGAAACGTTTGATTTTTATTCAGAAAGTTTCGAGATTTATCTCATTACTGAGGAAGCAATTACCAAAAGGTATTTATCAAGAAAAAGAGGAGACTATATTTCTGTATATAGAAAATCCGAAAGATTAAATAGCATTAATGATTTAAAAAAAGGTGATTATGTTGTTCATTTTGATTATGGGATTGGTAAATTTTTAGAAATCAAAACTATGAAGTTTGGTAACACGATTAATGATTATATTCATATTGAATATCGCAATGGTGATAAGCTTTATATTTCTTTGGATGCGATAGATCAAATTCATAAATACTCTGGAAGCGAAGGGTTTGCTCCTAAATTATCCAAATTAGGTGGAAGCGATTGGTCTAAAACAAAAAATAGAGTTCGAGAACAAATAAGAGAAATTGCTGATCAACTTATAAAGTTATATGCTAGCAGAGAAAATTCCATTGGATTTGCATATGAAGAATTTTCTGATTTAGAAAATGATTTTAGAGAAGGATTTCCATATCAAGAAACAATAGATCAAGAAAAAACAATTCAAGATGTCTTTTCAGACATGTCTAAAAGAACGCCTATGGACAGATTAATATGTGGGGATGTTGGCTTCGGTAAAACAGAGATTGCTTTAAGAGCTGCTTTTAAAGCGGTATTAAACGGAAAACAAGTGGCCTACTTAGCTCCAACAACCGTTCTGTCAAAACAGCATTTTAATACGTTTGTTGAACGGATGCAAGACTATGGAATTAACATTGAATTATTAAACCGTTTCATAACAAAAAAGAATCAATCCATTACATTGAAGAAATTGAAGGAAGGAACAGTAGATATTCTAATTGGAACTCATAGAATATTGAGTAAAGACATAGAATTTAAAAATTTGGGATTATTAATAATTGATGAAGAACAAAGATTTGGAGTTTTACATAAAGAGAGAATAAAAGAAATCAAGGTGAACATAGATGTGTTATCCTTGTCAGCAACGCCAATACCAAGAACATTAAATATGGCTATAATGGGAGTAAAAAGCATGTCTTTACTAGAGACTGCGCCAGAAAATCGTTATCCTATTCAAACTTATGTATTGGAAAGAAATGAAATAATTATTAAAGATTCAATTGAGAGGGAGCTTGCAAGAGACGGTCAAGTGTTCTATTTATACAATAGAGTCGATGACATTGAATTCATAGCGGATAAGCTTCAAGCACTAGCACCGGAAGCTAGAATAGATATCGCTCATGGCAAGATGAAAAAGCATGATTTAGAGAAGGTTATTGATAATTTTGTGAATCACAAAGTGGATGTTTTGGTTACTACGACGATCATTGAAACCGGTATTGACATTCCCAACGCAAATACCTTGATTGTTCATGATGCTGATAATTTAGGGCTATCCCAGTTATATCAGATTAGAGGAAGGGTTGGTAGGAGCGATAAAATTGCTTATGCTTACCTAATGTATAAGAAGAATAAACTATTAACTGAGGAAGCAGAAAAGAGATTAAAAGTCATTAAAGAATTTACAGAGCTAGGATCTGGATTTAAAATTGCAATCAGAGACTTATCAATTCGTGGAGCCGGTGATGTTTTAGGGAGTGAACAATCTGGATTTATCGACTCTGTTGGTATCGATATGTACATGAAAATACTAGAAGAAGAGATTTCTAACGCTGGAGAAACATCAAAAACGCAAAAATTAAAACAAGGCGTTAAGGCCCACGTTTCTAGATTTATAGACAAAAAATACATCGAAGATGACTATGTTAAAGTTGAAATGCATAAAAAAATAAAACAGATTACATCTATCGATGATGCATATGATTTGTTGAATGAATTAACAGACAGATTTGGTAAATATGATGCAAAATTAGAAATTTACATTTATGAGAAGTTATTTGAGTTTTTAACTAAGGAAATTGGTGTAGAAAAGATTCAAGAACATAAAACAAATATTTCTTTGACGCTTTCGGTTGAGGGATCGAAACTAATAGCGGGAGATCAACTTTTTAAAACAGGTCTTGAGATGTCAAATCAAATACGTTTTTCATTTAAAAACGATCGCATTCTTATTATTTTAGATACTTTGAAGTTGGAAAGACATTGGTTGTATACAATGGTTGAATTTTTACAAAAAATTGTGTTATTAATTACATAAGATTTAAGTCCTTTGAACTATTTTGGTTCAGGGGCTTTTTTTATTGATTTGGTCACTTGGGAGGCGTATAAAAATAAAGTTGAAAATAAGCGATTTTTTGTCTCGATTTGATTGATTTTTTCTATATAATAATATATAATATTTATATAAATATATATAGGTGAATAATATGGAAAAAGTAACGATAAAAACAGAATACATAACATTGGGCCAATTGTTAAAA
>CAZSVN010000064.1:0-839 GCA_964610285.1 uncultured Candidatus Izemoplasmatales bacterium | reverse complement strand
CTGGTGGCGAGGTAAAACATTATCTTCTTCACAATGATATTTTCTTGAATAATGAGTTAGAAAATCGTAGAGGAAAAAAGATATATCCTGGAGATCAAATTAAAATTGATTCCAAAGAATATCTTATAATCGCTAATGGTAATTAAGAGTTTATCGTTAACTAATTTCCGCAATTATAAAAAACAAGAGATTGCATTCGGTAAAGGAGTGAATCTTTTCGTGGGTGATAACGGAAGTGGTAAAACGAATTTGTTGGAAGCGATATATTTTTTATCTTTGGCTAAATCTTATAAAACAAATGATTCCAACACCATAATGTATAACGAACAGTTCTCGCGACTTAGTACCATCGTTGAATTGAAAAATAAAATTTTAAGATTAAATTTGGTTGTTACAGAAAAAGGGAAGAAAGCAATAATTAACGGAAATGAAATTAAACGATTAAGTGATTATATTGGATCAATGAATGTTTTGGCCTTTTTACCAGAAGATCTCATGATTATTAAAGGCTCTCCTAGGGATCGTAGATATTTTATTGACATCTTCTATGGTCAAATTGACCGATATTACTTGAACGAGCTAACAAGTTATAAGATATTATTAAAACAAAGAAACGAGTTACTTAAGAAAATAGCTGATTCGAAAACACCTGATATGACATTATTGGATGTGATCACGGAACAACTGTCTGCTTCAGCAACTATTATCGTAAATTTTAGAAAAAATTTTGTAGAAAAAATAAATACTACTTTAAAAAAGATGTACAATTTTTTATCTGATAAAAACAAAGATTTTGTTTTTGAATACAAACCATCTGTAGAAAATGATATTGAAAAAAC
>CAZSVN010000063.1:0-7058 GCA_964610285.1 uncultured Candidatus Izemoplasmatales bacterium | reverse complement strand
ATTGGGCATTTTTTCTTCATGAACTTTTCATTTCCCATGCCAATCAATGCATAGTCGCCGACTGTGGCTGCGTGAATGATTGCCGAATGACCTACTGTTACATATTTACCTATTTTAGTAGGTAAATTGGTATCCGTATGAACTACCGCATTATCTTGGATATTCGTTCCAACTCCAATTTCAATACTTGCCATATCCCCCCGAACAGTAGCGTGAAACCAAACGCTCACTAAATCATGAATGTCACAATTGCCAACGACAACTGCACTATCCAAAATGAACGCTTTTTTTGATATTCTTGGTGTTATATTTTTATAATTCATACATCTCTCCTATTTTAATACTTGATGAATCGATTCCAAAACGTTGGTAGCAAGCATACTGATTTGGCCATACTTTTGTTTTGCAACGTCTCCCGCTAACGCATGTGTCATCACTCCTGATACCATAGCATCTAATTCTTGTTCTCTTGATAAAAATGCTCCAATAATACCAGATAATACATCTCCCGTGCCAGCAGTTGCTAACCCAGGATTTCTTGCTTGAATAAACGCGGATTTTCCAAGAGAAGACATAATTGTACATGGACCTTTTAACACAACATGAAATCCTTTTTCCGTCAACTTATTGATGTACGTGAATGGTTCTTTCATAACTTCCATGGATTCTTTTCCAAACATTTTTGCCAATTCACCAATATGTGGTGTTAAAACCACATGTTCATTTCGATATGTTTTAGAGATATCCAAATATTGGAATCCTGATGCATCAATTAATAATGGAATATTCGTATTTAAAACATAATTGAGTATATTTTGATAATCTTGATTATTCACACCAATTCCTGGACCAAACACTACTACTTTTGCTCGATCAAGCAAATGGTTCACTTCTTCACCAACGTGATTTTGGATGATTACTTCTGGATAGAATTGTGTATAGTCGTCATCTTTCAAATCGGAAAGTACAATGGTAATTCCTATTCCACACTTCATCGCTGAAATCGCAGCCATTTGAATGGATCCCATCATCGACTTGCGACCGCCTACAAAGACTCCCAATCCGTTGGAGTACTTATTGGAATTGTGTTTTTCTAATGGTCTTTTAATGGATTCTACTCCATGTTCTATTAATTCTCGTTTTATTGGATATTTCTGAATAATACCAATATTTAATACTTCGATTTCTCCATGATAATCCAATGCATCGGAATAGAGATTCCCAATTTTTAAATACCCAACTACACCTGTATAATTAGCTCTCATTGCCATCCCTTGACATAATCCATTGTTTGGATGAATACCAGAAGGGATATCAATAGAATAGACAATGCTTTCAGAAGTGTTTATGAAATTTATCAACTCACTGCGATAGCCTTCTACTTCTTTGGATAAACCAATGCCAAACAATCCATCGATGATATAGTCTGCTTTCATGATATCAAATTGAACCACGTCCAACTCTTCTTGATTGCTAACACTCGACACCTTACCAACAATGTCAAAATAATGCAAAAAAGCATCACTCGCTTTTGAAATCTCACCAATCACATAAATAACAGGTATATATCCTAGGTTTTGCAATACACTTGCAACAACTAATGAGTCTCCGCCGTTATTACCTGTTCCAGCAATCACACCAATCAATGAACCTTTTTTTGGTTTTACTCGTTGCAAAAAATCATTAGCAAGTGCCGTTCCAGCTTTGCTCATAAGTTCTTTATGAGACAAGCCCAATTTGTTCATGGTATACTCTTCAAATTCTTTCATTTCTTCTGTAGTTAAAACAAGCATAAAATCACCCCTTCACAATCATATAGTTTATTAGATAAATAATTCCTAGATGTACCGGATAAAAAATATAGAAAAACCATTTCATACGATGCTTACCATTTTTACCATTATATAAAAATATAAAGACGAAAGCGAACATAGAAAACCATTGAACCCAAATATATTTTGCGTAGGTATCTAAATCCAAATAAGTCAACAGTGGAAAATCAATGAATATTAAATTGACTCCTAATACAAATAGAAATTGGGTCAGTGGATTTCTGTACAAGCCAAAAATCATAATAATTATCACACCATAGGCTCCATAAGGTATTTTTAATAATTCAGCGACAAATACTACCAAAACAGAGGAAAAACGAATCCAAACGGATTTATTCTTAAGTAACAACAATGCTCCCAGTCCAAAAACCAATGGCCAAATTACATTGTACGTTAATATATAGTTTTCACCAGTAACAACATAAAATCCTATGATAAATGCTTCTATAATACTTGCAAAAATCAATAATCGAAGAAAATAGTTTTTTAAATTCGATGTCTTGAAAAACCCTTCAGCAATCATATAAGCAAACAAAATAAACGCAATTCTACCAATGCTTCTAAGCACATAATACTCAAGTGTATCTGGTTGTAACATGATTACACCGATATGATCAATCGCCATGGTTACTGCTGCAATTATTTTTAATGCGTTTCGATTCATTCCATCACCATTTCTATAAGTTGATATCCATTTCTACTGGACAATGATCACTACCATAGATATCATTTCTTAATTCTACACGCTCTACTGCTTCAAAGATTCGGTTGGATACTACAAAGTAATCAATTCTCCATCCCGAATTACTTTCTCTTGCACTAAATCGATAAGACCACCACGTATATTTAATAGTATCTGGGTTTAAGGACCGATAGGTATCTTTAAATCCAGAATCCAATAATTCTTGAAATTTGGTACGTTCTTCGATTGTAAAACCAGGATTCATGGTATTTGTTTTTGGGTTTTTTAAATCCATTTCTTTATGAGCAACATTTAAATCACCACATAGAATAACTGGTTTTGTTTGATCAAGACGGGTTAGATACCCTCTAAAATTATCTTCAAACTCCATGCGATAATCCAATCTCAATAGTTCTTGTTTGGTGTTTGGAACATATACATTCACAAAAAAGAATCGTTCAAATTCTAAGGTGATAATACGCCCTTCATCATTGTACCCCAAACCATCTATTCCTAGAGTTACATGAAGTGGTTTTTCTTTTGTATAAATCAAGGTACCAGAATATCCTTTTTTGTCAGCACAATTCCAATACTCATAGTAATCTTCTAAATCAAACTCTTTTTGCTCTTCTTGCATTTTGGTTTCCTGAATCGCAAAAATATCCGCGTTAACTTCATGGAAGAAATCCAAAAAGCCTTTTTTTGTGGCTGCACGTAAGCCATTCACATTCCAAGTAACAAATTTCATAATCTACCTACCTTATCCTAATCTCCTTAAATTATATCATATATAAAATTCGAATAAACTAATTTCACTTATTTTTTAAGAACTATTTTACAAACGCCATAAAATTCTTTATAATAGATGTACTTAACACAAAGGAGAATATTATGAAAGATAAGTTACACCATGATTTGATGGTAAAAGCCATAGAAAAAGCGCGGGTTACCATGAACCAAGATATTGGTGGGCCATTTGGTGCCCTTATCATTGATCAAGATGGTGAAATTCTAGCAATCACTTCCAATTCTGTTCTAAAAGATCATGATCCTACTGCTCATGCAGAAATGAATGCAATTAGAACAGCGACTAAAAAAATAGGTTCTCATGACTTAAGCGGATGTACTCTGTATACAACTTGTTACCCATGTCCAATGTGCTTAGGAGCTATTATATGGTCTAACATTAAAAAAGTGTACTATGGGTGCACCGAAATAGATGCTGACGCAATTGGCTTTCGAGATGAGTTTATTTACGAATTTATTAAAAATAATAGTCAGGATAAAAATGTGTTAGATTTGGAAGAACAAGAACGAGATGTTTGTTTAAAATTATTTAGCGAATATCAAGAAAAAGAAAAAGAATTATATTAAAAAATAAAAAAGCACATTATCTAATGTGCTTTTATTATATCTCTATTTTTGGGGAAATACCATTATTTTAAATGTACACTAAATAATTTCTCGTAGACCAATTTTCCACCAACTCGTTTGGTTTCCATAATACTAATTTTCCTTGCATTAATGGTTAAAGGGTTACAATAGATATTACTTACTGTTTCATATTCTTTGAATTTCACTTTTCGGCCCAACGTAATATGAGGCGTGTATTTTTGATAAGGAAAATCAAATCCGCTCAAATTTATTTTGTCGACTATTTTATGATATATTTCATGAAGTTCATCCGAATGTTCCACACCTAAATAAGCAATCTTTTGATTATTGCTTTTGCTAAAGCATTTAATTTTATTGGTTACATAATTAAATGATTTGAAGTCAATTTCTGATAAGTTTGCTTTCAATTGTTCTAATTGTTCTGGTGACGTATCACCAATATAGAATACCGTCAAATGCAAATTATTGAAGTCTGTAAAATTACCAGCACTAGAAATGATCTTCACTTCTTGAAGGATATCAAAAATGATATCTTTTTTTTCGTCTTCAAAAAGGAAAGCAATAAACAGTTTCATAGATTGATTATTTATCCCCCATTGTCATTGCCATAACAGCTTTTGCTGTATGCAAACGATTTTCAGCTTCTTGATACACGATAGAATGTGGTCCATCAATCACAGAGTCTTCGACTTCGTTTCCTCTATCTGCAGGTAATGCATGCATATATTTTACATTTTTACTTGCAGTAGCCATCAATTCTTCCGTACATTTCCAACCTTTGTATGATTCCAATAGTTCATCAACTACTTCGTTGGATTGATTGTTAACCCAAGAACCCCAGTTCTTTGGTATCACAACATCTGCATCTTTAAATGCTTCTTCGATATTATGTGTAATTTTAAACGATCCGTTATTATCTTTCGCGTGTTTTTTCGCTTGTTCAATTGCCCATTCTGGCAATTCATATCCCTTAGGATAAGCAAGTGTTACATCCATTCCATATCTTGGGAATAATAAAATTTGTGTTAAAGGCACTGATATTGGTTTTTTATGCGTGGTAGCATAAGCCCAAATAATCGAAATCTTAATATTTTTTGTTTCTCCAAATACTTCTTGAATGGTCATTAAGTCTGCTAACCCTTGCATAGGATGGTAGATATCACATTGTAAATTCATAATTGGAACGGTTGAATTCGCAGCCATTTCTCTTAGAAATTTATTTCCTACTTCCCAAAAACAATTACGACAAGCAATACCATGTCCATAACTAGACAATATCTTAGCCGTATCTTTTCCACTTTCACCATGGGATAATTGCATTTTTGAAGTGTCTAGGAATGTTGCGTGACCGCCAAGTTGTGCAAGTCCTGCTTCCATGGAATTTCTTGTTCTTGTGGTTTGTTCAAAAAACATTAAAAATGCTGTCTTATTGTTTAAATAAGTGGTATCCACATTGTTTAAACAATTATATTTCATTGTTTTAGATACTTCTAGTAATTTATCAATTTCTGGTTTCGTCCATTCTTCTAATGTAATAAAATGTTTCCCTTTAAATAATGGTTTCATAATTTCACTCCTATTTCTTTATATTTTTCATATACATGGAAGGTATTAGTGCATACATAGCACAAGCCTTCACTAAATCCTCTTTAAACGTTTTTTCGTTTGGTGCGTGAGCTTCCTCTTCCGCTCCTGGTCCAAAGCCGATACAAGGGATATTATATCGTCCCATAATAGATACTGCATTGGTTGAAAATGTCCATTTATCCACAATTGGTGAGTCATCAAATAATTGTTCGTATGCATCTACTGTAGAAGCACATACTACATGGTCTGCAGGTAAAACCCAAGTAGGAAAATAACAATCTGTTGGATATACCAAACCTTTATAAGAAGGTCTCTTATATTCATACATTTCTACTGTTGCATTCGCAGCTTTTACAGAGGGCAAGTCTTGTATCTCTTTGATTGCGCTTAAATAGGTTTCTCCATCGGTTAGTCTTCGATCAATCGATATCCAACAACCATCTGCTACAGCACATCTTGACGGTGAAGAAAAGAATACTTCACTAACCGTTAATGTCCCTTTTCCTAAAAACTTATTATCCAGCAATCGTTTATGTAGTTCTTGAAGTTCCATTAAGATTGGAGCCATTTTATAGATAGCATTATCTCCTCTTTCAGGAGCTGAGCCATGGCAAGATACACCCATTGTAGAAACTTTGATTTCCATTCTACCTCTGTGTCCTCTATAAATTCTGCAACTGGTAGGTTCCGTAATTACCACAAACTCAGGTTTGATTTTGTCTTCCTCAATAATGTATTGCCAACATAATCCATCACAATCTTCTTCTTGAACAGTCCCAGTAATTAATAAGGTATAGTCATCTTCTAATCCAAGTTCTTTAATGATTTTTCCAGCATAAACCATAGAAGCCATTCCACCTTCTTGGTCAGAACCACCCCTACCATAAATATTCTTTTCGTCTTCATAACCAAGATATGGATCATATTTCCAGTTCTTTATTTCACCAATACCGACTGTATCAATATGAGCGTCCATTGCAATTAAATGACTACCATGGCCAATTCTACCAATGATATTACCCATTGGGTCAATCGTGATTTCATCAAAACCAACGAGTTCCATCTCTTGTTTGATGCGTGCTATTACTTTTTCTTCATCACAGCTCTCGCTAGGTATCGCTATCATATCCCGCAAAAACTTTGTCATATCTGTTTTATATTCATTTGCCTTTTTTAATATTTCTTTAAACTCAATTTTCATCTATTATTCGCCTCTTAACTTCTTAATCATTTCATCATAATGGAATACTTTATTGTATTCATCATCCCAAAATTTCATATCTTTCATGGCATCAAGATACTCTTGTTTATACCCAAATTTTAGCCAATCATTTTCTTTTTGTGTGAATAGTTTTTCTTTCATAGACCAATGACGATAATCAAGGATTTCTTCTTCACCGATTTTTCTAAATATATCTTTAAACCATCTTCTTAACACAAAATCTTCGGTTTCCAAATATCTTCTATCCAATTCTTGAATAACGGATTCATAACGATCAACTCCATCAGTAGCGATTGTTACTACGTTATCGTTTGGACCTAATTTTAAATATTTTGCCATT
>CAZSVN010000062.1:0-7091 GCA_964610285.1 uncultured Candidatus Izemoplasmatales bacterium | reverse complement strand
GGCTTGATTATTATACTTGTTTAGAAGCTGCTTTAAAATTAAAAGAGATTTCGTATATACAAACAGAAGGATTTGCTGCAGGTGAGTTAAAACATGGAACCATTGCTTTAATTGAAGATGGGGTTCCTGTAATTGCAATTATTACACAAAAACACATCAATCGGAATACTCGTTCGAATATTCAGGAAGTGAAGGCTAGAGGTGCAGAAGTATTGGTAATCTCAACACAAATAAATTCTAGTTCAGAAGATGATATTATTCTAATGGATGTACATCCTTTACTAACACCAATGCTAGCCGTTATTCCTACACAATTGATTACATATTATAAAGCATTGGATTTGGGTAGAGACATTGATAAACCAAGGAATTTAGCAAAATCAGTAACTGTAGAATAGGAGACTTTTATTCATGAAATATTTTGGTACGGATGGAATCAGAGGATTAGCTTATGATTTTATTACCCAAGAAATGGCATATTCTGTTGGGAGAAGTTTAGGCTTAATAGAAAAGAATAAAGTAATCATTGCTAGGGATACAAGAGAATCTGGTCTTATGATTTCCAATGCAATCAAAGCTGGCATCATTGATGCTGGTTTAGAAGTAATGGATTTGGATATTATAGCTACGCCAATCCTAGCCTTTGTAAGCATCAAAGAAAAGTGTACCGCAGTGATGATAACTGCATCTCATAATCCTTATATGGATAATGGAATTAAAGTGTTTTCAAAAGGCAAAAAAACAACAGAAGAACAAGAAATTATCATTGAAGCTGTGATTGATGGAACAATCAAATTATCAAACATTACCGGTGGGAAAGAATTGGAGTATGTTGATCCACTCCCTGCCTATAGCAAGTTATTCAAACCGTTCAAATGTGTTTCTGGTAAACGCATCGTTCTTGATTTAGCGAACGGAGCGGCTATCAAATCGGCAAAATACATCTTTAATCCAATTTGTAGTGATATCGATTTTATTGGTGACGAACCAAATGGTTATAATATCAATGAAGGTGTAGGTTCCACTCACATTAATGAGTTATCTACTTATGTTGTTCAACATAAATTCGATTTAGGTTTTTCATTTGATGGCGATGGAGATCGGGTTTTAGCAGTTGATAAAAATGGTGATGTTATTGATGGAGATTTATTGATTTATATCATCGCTTGTTACTTAAAAGAAAAACATCTTTTGAATAATAGTTTAGTAGTATTGACAAAGATGAGTAATTTAGGTATTATATCAGCACTAAAAGAAAAAGGTATAAAAACCATTCAAACGGACGTAGGAGATAAACATGTCCTGCAGGCTTTAGCTGAGAAAAACGCTACGATTGGTGGCGAAAATTCTGGGCATATCATCAATCGTTATCTGCTAGATACGGGTGATGGAGTATTAAACGCTGCGTTTATACTTAAAATCTTAGAAGAAAAGAATGTAGACATCTCAGAATTGATTAAAGATGTTACCTTCTATCCAGATCGCTTATACAATTTGCGAGGATTTAACAGAGCGTTGGCATATGACCCAAGAATTATTGAATTGGTAAATACCATTCAAAAAGAACTAGGAACAGAAGGTAAGGTATTGGTCAGGCCTTCTGGAACAGAACCATTTATTCGAATATCTGCTTCCGCAAAAACAATACGAGAAGTAAATGGTATCATAGAACGGATTTCAGAGAAATTCAAAGAGATAAGTTAGAAAAGGAGTAGCATATTCTAATATGCATACATTATGATGAGAAAATATGCAATAATTTTAGCAGCTGGTAGAGGGACAAGGATGAAAACTAGGTTGCCAAAATGTGCTTACCCATGGCTTAAGAAACCGAGGATTGCTTAGATTGTTGAAAATCTAAAAAACACCGGATTACTCGATGAACTAATTGTAGTTGTTGGTCATAAAAAAGAA
The DNA here is from genome assembly GCA_964610285.1 of uncultured Candidatus Izemoplasmatales bacterium. GTDB lineage: Bacteria > Bacillota_I > Bacilli_A > Izemoplasmatales > Hujiaoplasmataceae > 4572-104. The sequence continues at coordinate 5,177 of CAZSVN010000062.1, read as the reverse complement.
ACCATGATGGAAATCCTTAATGATACGGTGACGTATGCTTATCAAGACGAACAATTAGGAACCGGTCATGCTGTAATGATGGCAAAAGATATCATTACAGATATGGAAGGGGATACAATCATATTACCTGGAGATATGCCATTAATTGACGAATCTGTTCTAAAAGAAGTTATTACTGTTCATAAAAATAATGGCTATGACATGACATTGGTTACCACATTTTTGAAGGAACCATTTGGTTATGGTCGGATTATAAGAAATGGAAATGATCTGTTGGATTCTATTGTGGAAGAACATGAAGCATCCGATGAACAACGTTTGATTAACGAAATCAATACTGGTATCTATATTGTAAAAAACAACTTTCTTTTTAAAGCTTTGGCGAAGGTTGATAATAAGAACATCAAAGGTGAGTACTATTTAACGGATATCGTTAAGATTCTAAAAAATCAACAAGCAAATATTGGCACCTATGTTTTAAAAACTTCTTATAAAGCTATGGGAGTAAATGATTTGTATTCACTAAGCATAGCAGAATCAAAATTGCGTTTGGATATCAACAAACGTTTGATGATTAGCGGGGTTGCGATGATTAACCCTGAAACCATTACAATCGGTCAAAATGTTGTAATAGAAGAAAATGTAGTCATACATCCAAATACCTATATTACTGGTAATTCCGTCATAAAAAAAGGATCGCAAATTGGTCCTAATACAGAAATTCATAATTCCTGTATTGGAGAATATGTTATCTGCAAACACTCTTTGGTGTATAATTCAACTATCCAGAAAAAATCCACCGTTGGTCCATTCACTCACTTGCGTGATGGAGCCAATATTGGTCCTGAAAATAGAATAGGTAACTTTGTAGAAATTAAAAAATCATCGACTGGCAGCAATACCAAAGCAAGTCATTTGGCTTATATTGGTGATGCAGAAGTTGGTAAGAATGTAAACTTCGGTTGTGGATCGATTACGGTCAATTATGATGGGAAGAATAAGTATAAAACATTGATAGGGGACAACGTATTTGTTGGCTGTAATGCGAACTTGATTGCTCCTATTGAAATCAATGATGATTCCTTTATTGCTGCTGGCTCTACCGTGAATAAAAATGTTCCAAAAGGAACCCTAGCAATTGCTAGAGCTTACCAAGTAAACAAAGAAAATTATATGAAGTTGAATAAAGAAGATAAATAAGAATTAATTGTTGACAAATACTGTGTTATATAATATAATCATTATGGTCTTAACCGTAGAAAGAAGAAGTACCCACTTCTCACCCGATTGTTAACGTCAATGGGTCAACGCTAAAAGGTGATTTAATAAATCAAAAGTGTTAGTTATGTGGGTGCCTTACGGTATCCACATTTTTATTTTCCCATGGAGGTGTTAATATTATTTACAACAATCAAAAACCCGTAAACAATGACAAAACTCTTATCAACGAGCAAATTCGTTTTAGAGAAGTCAGACTAATTGGCCAAGAAGGACACCAATTTGGTGTTGTCTCTAGCAGAGAGGCTCAAACAATTGCTAGAACCGAAGGCTATGATTTGGTTTGTGTTGCACAAACAGCAAAGCCACCAGTATGCAAATTAATGGATTACAGCAAGTACCGTTACGAACAACAACGCAAAGCAAGAGAAGCAAAAAAACATCAAAAAGTTGTTGAACTGAAAGAAATACGTATGACTGCTGTTATTGATACCCATGATTTTGAAACGAAACTTAGAAATGGTAATAAATTTTTAAGTAAAGGCGACAAAATTAAAGTATCTGTAAGATTACCATACCGATTTGTTCCTGCTTTGGTTGTGCAAGGTAAAAAAGTTTTGACTGATTTTGCAGAAGGTTGCGTCGAATTAGGGGATGTTGAAAGTAACATTAAACACGATGGAAGATATATATCTATGGTTTTAGGACCTAAGAAAAAATAGCAAAGGAGAATTTTATTATGCCAAAAATGAAATCGCATTCAGGAACAAAGAAGAGATTAAAAAGAACTGGAACTGGTAAATTAACCAGAGAATCTACTTTTCATGGCCATTTAATGGGTCATAAGACACCGAAACAAAATCGCCAAGCGAGAAGAACCGAAACTGTTCACGCATCAGACGTGAAGAGAATTAAACACATGGTTCCATATTTATAAGAGGGAGTGAAGAAAAATGCCAAGAGTTAAAGGAAGTTTTGTAACTAGAAAAAAACGTAAAAAAATAATTAAATTAGCAAAAGGGTATTATGGTGCGAAGCATTTATTATACAAAACTGCTAAAGAACAAGTTATGCACTCATTCAAATATGCTTATAGAGATCGCCGTAGAAGAAAAAGAGATTTTCGTAAATTATGGATTACCAGAATCAATGCTGCTGCAAGAATGAACGAAATGTCATATTCAAGATTAATCAATGGATTAAAACTTGCTAATGTTGAAGTGAATCGTAAAATGTTAGCGGACATTGCTGTGAATGATGCTAAAGGTTTTAGTGCAATTTGTAAAACTGCTCAAAAAGCGTTAGATAAAGATGCTAAATAAGAAATGAAGTCTAATTTTTAGACTTTTTTTTCTAGTTTCTGTTTGTAAATTTAGGGAAAATTTGGTAATATATTAAATGAACGTAGGAGGTACTTGATGGAGAAAACAATTACGGTTGATAACATCTCAAAAACGTTTCGTTTAAGTAAAAAACAGCGCAAAATTGAAAAAACAGATTCCAATAAAAAAATCGCTGTTAACGGACTTAGTTTCGAAGCATACAAGGGTGAGATTTTTGGACTTCTTGGACCTAATGGCGCAGGAAAAACAACGACTTTACGATGTATATCGACTTTAATCAAACCAGATGAAGGGGATATCTATATTAATAATTATTCAGTGGTGAAGGAAGAAGAGAAAGTTCGATCTAGTATAGGTTTTTTAACAAGCGATCTAAAACTAGAGGATTTCTTCACTCCTAATTATCTATACAACTACTTTTCTAAATTACATGGTATTCCAGATGAAATTTCTGAAGCCAGGAAAGAACAACTGTTTTCTAAATTTGGAATTGATAAATTTAGAGAAGTGAAAGTTGGAGAATTATCAACTGGTATGCGTCAAAAAGTACAAATTGTAATTTCTATTGTACATGACCCTGATATTATCATCTTTGATGAACCAACCAATGGGTTAGATGTGTTAACGGCGAAAGTCGTAACCGATTTCTTAAAAGAACTAAGAAACGATGGCAAAACAATTATTGTATCCACACATATCTTCTCTTTGGTAGAGAAAATTTGTGACCGTGTAGGGATTATTATGGATGGCAAATTGAAGGTTTCTGGAAAACTAGAAGAATTATTATCAAAGGGAGAATCGTTAGAAGATTATTTCTTCTCTTTAGTAGAAGAGGAGGATCGTCTATGAAAAACATATTAACCATCTTCAAAAAAGAATGGGATCGGGTGATCAAAGACAAACGTCTTGTCATTACCATTATGATTTTACCAGGATTAATGATATTCTTAGTATATACGTTTATCGGTAATGCAATGAGCAATTTAACTTCCCAAGATGTCTATGATATTGCCATAGTCAACCCACAACCGGACTTTACTAGTCTGTATCAATTAGATCCTAACTACGACTCTTGGAATATTATTGAAATCGATGATGTAGCTATTTCGGAATATGAACTAAAAATCGATGAACAAGATTGGAGATTGTTAATTGTATTTGATGAAGCGATTGCAACCTATGATGGCGGTGATGATAAACCTACCGTAACGCTATACTCAAATCCAAATGATACAGCTTCCAATGATGTTAACAATAGTTTTGAATATTATTTATCTGTTTATGAAGAATATCTAAGCACGGAATATTATGGAGATTCTACCTATTTTCAAGTGATTAGAGATGGCATGCCATTAGATGATACGGAGTTTATGGGAAAAATCATTGCGAGTTTACTGCCAATGTTAATGATTATGTTTTTGTTCTCAGGAGCGATGTCAATCGGTCCAGAATCCATTGCAGGTGAAAAAGAACGAGGCACAATTGCTACGTTGCTTGTTACTCCGGTGAATCGAAGAGAAATTGCCATAGGGAAGGTTCTAGCCTTGTCAGTGTTATCCTTGATATCAGCAACCAGTTCTTTTATTGGTATCATGTTTTCATTGCCTACTTTATTAAATTTTGGTTCAGGGATGAGTGCGGATATCTATCATTTAAGCGATTATCTGATGATTTTACTTGTTTTATTTTCAACGGTATTTATTATCGTTGGAGTCATTTCAATCATCTCTGCATATGCAAAGAACTTAAAAGAAGCAAGTACATTAATCATGCCAATCTATATCTTAACAATATTGGTTTCGGTTAGTTCTATGTTTAGTGAGGGAGCGAATACCAATTTGTTTGTGTATATACTACCAATCTATAATACCGTACAAACATTGACTGCAATTCTTACCTTTGATCCTGCAGCTCTTACGTATTTACTAATAACAGTAGTAGTTAATATTATGTATTTGACAGTATTTATTATTATATTAAATAAAATGTTTAACAGCGAAAAAATCATGTTTGCTAAATAAGGAGTAATATGAGTCGAAAAATAATTAATATCTTTGGGTCTTCAGGATCTGGGTCTACAACCTTAGCCAAACGCATTGCAAGTGATTTCGGATATAAGTTTATTGATGTAGATGATTATCTTTGGCAAAAGACCGACCCACCGTTTACCCAAAGAAATACAAATGAAGTAGCTTGTAAATTAATCAAAGAGGTTTTAATAGACCAATTACCAGCTGTTATTTCTGGGTCTTTGGTAGGAATTGCAGATGAATTAAAACCAGATATAGACTTATTTATTTACATTAACCTAGCCAAAAAAATTCGGATTAATCGAATTAGAGAAAGAGAATTTAATCGGTTTGGTGAACGAATTTTACCTGGAGGAGACCTTTATACCCAACACGAAAACTTTTTACAGTGGGTGAGCGACTATGAGGACAACCCAGATACGTTACGTTCTAGAAGACAACATCTATTATGGTTAGAGGATGTAACTGCACCAGTTTTGCGCATTACGGAAGAACTAACTATCTCAGAATTATTGAAATTAGTAAAGCCATCTTTAAGGAGCTAATATGGAACTTACACTTGATATCGTTTTAAAAGTATTTATAA
>CAZSVN010000061.1:0-7100 GCA_964610285.1 uncultured Candidatus Izemoplasmatales bacterium | reverse complement strand
ATAATATGCAGAATAATAACTTTCCTCAAATTGTGCTTTGGCTTCTGCTAAATCTGCTAAATTACCTTCTTTCGCTTCAGATAAATTTAATTCAATATCTGTAAGGCAATCGCCATGTAAGTCACAATAGACATCAGTAAAGTGTGCAGCAACTACTGCTTTTGTTTGAGCTGCATATAGTGTATACAATGGAGCGTTATTATTTAACGCAAATGTTAATAATTCATCTGCTGTAATTTGTTTATCATTATAAGTAGCAACAATCGAATCATCTCCGGTTTCACTTTGGATAAACCCAGCATATTTTTGTGAATAATCTACCCCTATAAAATAATCATTTATCATAAAATCATTTTCAGCTCTTAAATCAATTACTCGATTAGATATAAAAGTAGAATTAGAAATATTAGACTCCATTATACTATCATGAATTTCATCATATGCACTTTGACCAATCAAAGCAAGCAATTCCGCTTCGTCACCATCAAAACCAGTTACATTAGCTTTGTCTGTTCTATCAAGATTTAATATCATAAAATAGAAATTTTGTTCGCTAGAAGTAAATTTCACTGGTTCATATGTATAAAATAATGTGTTATCTACATCGTTCACATTATTTTCATATGTTCCCAAAGTTGTATACACAAATGTTGGAAACGTTGAACTTACATTTAATAATGCCTCATAATCCAATGTAAATACATCATCCGTTAACACATCTTGATATGTTGAATTTTCATCGACTAGATCTTTATATCCACCATACACAGTATTATACATGATAAGAAACTTGTTTAACAATTCGTTGTCTGTTAAGTTTCTTGTGTTTGTTTCATTTAAAGCTGAACTAGGAACGGTGTCCAACGGAAGCGTGCCTGTATAAAGTAATAAGTGTCCATTTTTTGAAACTAAATTTAAGTTTCTTAACATAGTCTTTGCTGATGCTTCTGATGAAAAGCGAATTTTTATACTTTGAATATCTTCAAAATAACTACTGTAATAATAAGAAGCCATTGACGCAGCATTTATTGCCCATGGTTCATCAATATTGGCGATATCATTTAATAACGCTTCCACATATAATTCTTTGGCAACTAATAATTTTATATAATCTTCTGGATCATTTGAATAACCAAGCAAGTACATGCTATTGTTATAAGCTGTTTCCAAATTTAATCTTTCTTCATCGGTAAATTCAGCAATATCATCTGGATCATCTGAACCATATTTTAAAACATTTATTTTATCTGCTATTTGTTGATTTGTTACTATATCCACATAATCGCTTAATAAATCTAAATCAACTATTTTCAATAATTGATCTAAACCATCATTTTTCTTTAATTCTTCATACAAATCCCCATAAGTAATGTCGTAATCTTCTGTTGATATAAACACTCCATCTGGATTTGTTACCTCAGGGATGTCTGTGTCATTTGGTGTAGTAACAGTTGTAGTAGTTTCTTCTTTGTTACAAGCCAATACTGATACCCCTATCAATATAGATAATATAGAAATTAAAACTCTTTTTGTAAATACTCGCATATGATTAACTCCTTCAAAAAACGTATCTAGTATATTATATAACAAAAAGTTCATATTTTGAAATGTTTTTTTCGCTATATATAGATTTAAATAGATTATATATATGTTTAGTGAAAGATTTGTGATAAAAGCAAAAAAAATGACACGATAACGTGTCATTTTAAATGTTATTCAATTATTTCTGAGTAATCCATTGCAGCTAAACGTTTGTACATAGCCCATCTCTTCTTAGAATCGATGATATTCTTATGTAATAATGCTTCTGCTGTTTCAGGTTCTGTTTTCAACAATTGTTGATAACGATTTTCATTTAGTAAGTAATCATGATATTTTTCCCATTGCGGTTCTCTTGAATCGATTTGTAATGGGTTTTTACCTTGTTCAGCAAGTCTTGGATCAAAACGATAGATTGGCCAGTAACCACATTCTGTAGCTAATTTTGCTTCTTGATGTGAGTTTCCTAAACCACCACTAATTCCGTGAGCGATACATGGTGAGTATGCAAGAATAATAGATGGTCCTGGATAGCTTTCTGCTTCTTTCATCGCTTTTAGCAATTGAGTTGCGTTAGCACCATGAGAAACAGATGCAACATAAACATGTTCATAGGACATTGCTAATGCGCCAAGGTCTTTTTTCTTCCCTGGTTTTCCAGCAGCTGTGAATTTTGCAATCGATGCAGCTCTAGAAGCTTTTGATGATTGTCCACCTGTATTAGAATATACTTCAGTATCCAATACTAAGATGTTTACGTCTTCCGCATTTGCTATTACGTGGTCGAGACCACCGTAACCAATATCATAAGCCCAACCGTCTCCACCTATAATCCAATTGGATTGTTTTACAAATTGATCTTTCATTTCTAGTAATGTTTTAGCAACTTCTGATGTTTCTTTTTCTAATAATGGAATAATTTTTGTAGATAACTCTAATGTTTTATCTCCATCATCCATATTTTCCATCCATTCATTTAATAAATCTTTCAATTCACCTTTGAATGCACCATCAGCAGTTTCAATGGTATGTACCATTCTTGCTCTAATTGCGCCTTGAGCAATTTTCATTCCAAATCCATATTCTGCATTGTCTTCAAATAACGAGTTAGCCCAAGCAGGACCTCTACCATTATCATCTTTTGTATATGGTGTAGCTGGGAATGATGCTCCATAAATAGAAGAACATCCCGTTGCGTTTGCAATGACCATTCTTTCTCCAAACAATTGTGTTAAGAATCGGATATATGGTGTTTCACCACATCCAGCACATGCTCCTGAGAATTCAAAATATGGTTTTGCAAATACTGTGTTTTTATAGTTGTTCTTTCCTAATATATGGTCTTTATACTGTACTTCATTATAATTGTAATCTGCTAATACATGTTCTTTTCTTTCCACATTTTCAACAAGTGGAGTCATATGTAACGCTTTTGTTTTTGCAGGACAAGTGTTTACACAAACTTGACATCCTGTACAGTCTAAAACAGAAACTTGAATACGATATTTTAATCCTTCTAATCCTTTACCTTTTGCATCAATCCAAACCAAATCAACTGGTGCGTTAGCAACTTCTTCTTCGGTAGCTAATATTGGCCTAATACAAGCATGCGGACAAGCATAAGCACATTGATTACATTGGATACAGTTTTCAGAAATCCATGTAGATACTTCTTCAGCAATTCCGCGTTTTTCATATTGAGTAGTACCGTTTGGCATTTGACCATCTTCGATACCTTCGAAAGCGGAAACAGGTAATTCATATCCTCTAATGGAATTGACAACATCAGCAATGTTTCTTACGAAATCAGGTCTAGTTTCATCGACAACTGTTTTATGTTCTAATGTAGCCCATTCTGGTTTCACTTCGATTTCAATGATATCATTTCCACCTCTATCAACGGCTTCGAAATTCATTTTAACAATGTCTTCGCCTTTGCTAGAAAATGATTTTTTAGCATATTTCTTCATTGCATCTTGTGCTTCTTCAAAAGGCATAATTTGAGGATTCAACTTAAAGAAAGCAGCTTGCATAATGGTAGAAACAAGTTTTTCTTCCCCAATTTCTTTTGCCAATTCATATGCATGGATGATGAATAGTTTCGCTTGTTTTTTCGCTAGAACTTTCTTAACATCATTTGGTAACAACTCTTCCATTTCCTCTGGGTTTCTAGAAGTAGATAATAAGAATGATCCACCTTTACGAATACCACTAATCAAATCAAATCTTGTCAAGTAACTATCTTGAGTACAAGATACAAAATGAGGATTGTTTACTAAATATGTTGAACGAATTGGATTTTTACCAAAACGTAAATGCATTCTTGTTACACCACCAGATTTCTTAGAATCATAGGAAGCATAAGCTTGACCATATAATTTTGTGAAATCTCCGATGATTTTTGAAATGTTCTTAACAGCACCAACAGTACCATCTGATCCTAGACCAAAGAATAATAATTCTGTAGCTGCTGGATCCGTTGTATGTGGAGCTTCTTCTTCTAAAGCAAGACTTGTATGCATTACATCGTCATTAATTCCGATTGTAAATCCATCTTTCAATTCACTTTGTAAGTTTTCATATACAGCGAATATTTGAGCTGGAGTCGTATCTTTACTGGATAAACCGTATCGTCCACCAACGATTTCAGGACGATTTTCCTTTGCATAGAATAACGATTTAACGTCTAAGTATAATGGTTCTCCTGAAGCTCCGATTTCTTTTGTTCTATCCAAGACAGCAATTTTCTTAACGGATGCTGGTAATGCTTGGAAGAAATATTTTTCTGAGAATGGACGATATAAATGAACTGCTAGCAATCCAACTTTTTCGCCTTGTTCTTGCAGGTAATCTACTACTTCTCTAATGGTATCGGTAACCGAACCCATAGCAATGATTACTCGTTCCGCATCTTTTGCACCATAATAACTAAATGGAGCATAGCTTCTACCAGTAACTTTTGAAATTTCTTGCATGTATTCATTCACGATATCCGGAACAGGTACATAATATTTTGATTGAACTTCTTTTGCTTGGAAGTATACGTCGTCATTTTGAGCAGAGCCCATAGTAACAGGATGACTAGAATTCAATCCTCTTTCTCTAAATCGTTTCACAGCTTCTCTGTCTAATAAACGATCATATACATCGTAATCCATTACTTCAATTTTATTTACTTCATGACTTGTTCTAAACCCATCAAAGAAATGCATAAATGGTAAACTAGATTTGATTGCAGCTAAATGAGCAACCCCACCTAAATCCATTACTTCTTGAACGGAACCAGATGCTAACATACAGAATCCTGTTTGTCTAGCAGCATAAATATCTTGATGATCTCCAAAGATTGACAATGCATGAGCTGCAATTGAACGAGCAGCAACATGCATAACTCCAGGAAGTAACTCCCCAGATATTTTATACATGTTTGGAATCTTTAACAGTAACCCTTGTGATGCAGTATATGTAGTTGTTAATGCCCCAGCCATTAATGATCCATGAACTGTTGCAGCAGCTCCAGCTTCTGATTGCATTTCGACAACTTTTACAGGCATACCGAAAAGATTCTTTTTGCCTTGTGAAGCCCAAGTGTCAACATACTCAGGAATTGGAGATGATGGAGTGATAGGATAAATACCAGCTACTTCTGTAAACGCATAAGATGTGTAAGCAGATGCTTGATTTCCATCCATGGATTGAAAAACTTTTTTTGTTGTCATAAACAACCTCCTAAAATATAATATATATTAATTTACATATAATCCATATGATATTATAACGCAAAAGCCTTCTAAAGACAATTATAAAATTAAGATAAAGCGCTTTCTAAAAAAAAAACTACTCAACAGAAATTATTTCTGTAGAATAGTTTTGTTTTGCGACGATTATTTTATAGGATTGTATATCAACACCTTGTTCTAAAAACACTTTATTATAAGCATAAATTGCTTTTGATTCAAGATTACATTCTTCCGATAGGTGAGCCAATATAATCACTCTCGTTTTTTCACCGGCTAAATCAAGAATCAAATTAGCAGAATCTTCATTTGATAAATGGCCTTCATCATCTAGAATCCTGCGTTTTAACAACCATGGTCTACTACTTTCTAGAAGCATTTCCACTTCATGATTGCTTTCAATAACATAGGCTTCTGCATTGGATATTAAATGATATTTCCGTTGTGGGAAGTATCCTGTATCTGTTATATAAACCAATGATTTATCCGCTTCGAAAAATCGATAACCAAACGGTTCAAACGCATCATGGTATACCATAAATGGAAGCACTTTAAAGCCCTCAAATATGGCAAATTCTTCTGGTAACATTACCTTAAATCTTCGGACATCTATTTCGTATTTAATCGCTTTTTTAAGATGACTTAATGTTCCTTCACTAAGGTAGATATCAAAATCATGTTTTTTAGCAAACATACTCAATTGGCTGATATGATCACTATGCTCATGAGTAATAAATACTTTCGACAAACCATCTAACGTCTTACCTTTTTCGGCTAATCTGTCATTTACTTGTTTATAACTAAGACCACAATCAATTAGGACTTTTTCGTTTCCAATTTCTAAGTATGTGGCATTTCCTTTGGAGCCGCTCGATAATACTATAAATTCCATGTTATTTGTCCTTTTCTTGTTTCTCTTGCCTTAAACGCTGTAGTTCTTCTTCTATTAATTTCTCTTTTTCTTCCAACATATCTTTGCTTTTTGCTTCGTTTATCGTTTTGATAATGGAAAACAATTCCATACCACCAATTGTGATAAAGACAAGAATGATTGCTATAAAAATAACATTAATACCATTTTCAAATACATAAAAATATATCCCACCTAAAAACGTAGATTTTGACAAATACTTTCCAATTATATTTGCTTCAGAAAAATTTGTTTCCCAATCATATGAATACGGATTATTATCTCCAAGAGTCGTATAATATTTTTCATCACCAATGATATTTATTTCAACAATTCTATGTGTAATCGTGATACCTTCTTGATCCGGTTTTCGAAATGTAATGATATCCCCTACTGTATAATGATCTTCTGTTGTATCTACAAAAATCATATCATGAGCCATAATGGTATCTTCCATAGATTGTGTAGGCACAAAAAACACAGCTTTCCCAAATATAGTTGGAGTTTCACCGTTTTTAATCGATATACCTACTCGTAAAATTAAAATAAAAGATACAAGAAGCATAATATATGGAATTGCGCCCGCTAATTTTTTAAGTATTTTTTTCATACAAACCACCTAATTAAAATGGAGTCTTTTCAACCCCATTAATCTGGATATGGATATCCTGTTGAGTAATTAATATCATAAGTAGTTAACTCAGCCCATGTTACATTATCACTTTGTTTTACTTCAATTGTTACGGTTACCGTTATGGAAGCATTATTATAATCATTACCTACAACATCTCCATCATAGAATATGGATGAAATAATGTCAATATCTCCAAATTCAGCAGAAATTACGTATTCATCATCTACAAAATACCAGTAATCACCACCCTGATAAGTGAATTTCAGGAAATCAACTCCTG
>CAZSVN010000060.1:4111-7144 GCA_964610285.1 uncultured Candidatus Izemoplasmatales bacterium | reverse complement strand
CCTTTTTGTTATACCCATTCAACCTTTTAACGATTACCTAACAATTTACACGATTGCCCAACAATTTACACGATTACCTAACAATTTAACGATTATTGATAAAATCATAATTTAATACAGAATATTCCCAAAACATAAAAGAATATTTGGTTTCGGGAATTATAATATAGTAATTATCAGATTCCCTAAAAAATAAAAATATTGAAGTTATGGGAATGTAGTGGTATAATATGTGTGGTGATGATAATGAAAATTATAGAAAGAAAACAATACTTGAATGAATTACTATCATTAAAAAATAAACCAGATATAAAAATCATAACAGGTGTAAGACGAGCTGGGAAGTCAATGTTGTTGAGTGAATACATAAAGGTGCTCAAGAGTATTGAAAAAGATGCAAATATCATTCTAGTAGATTTTAATCGGATTACATTTGATGAGATTAAAGAGTATAAAAAATTAAACAATTATATTAGAGAAAGACATTTGCCCAATGTGAATAATTATGTATTCATCGATGAAGTTCAAATGTGTGATAAATTTGAATTAGCTATAAATGATCTTTATGAATCAAAAGAGTTTGATATCTATATTACGGGATCTAATGCATTTTTGTTATCAAGCGATTTAGCAACACTTTTCACTGGCAGATACTTTGAAATAGAGGTATTACCGTTTTCATTTTCAGAGTATTGTGAATATTATGGTTACAACAATATCAATGATGCTTTTGACAAATACACCATTGAAGGTGGATTTGCTGGAAGTTATCTTTATGATACAGATAAACAAAAATCTGATTATATTGCCAATGTCTTGGATGTCGTTATTTTAAAAGACATCATGAAGAAAAATGGTGTGACTGATAAAGTAGCAATGGAGAATATCGTGGCATTTCTTTTAGACAATATCTCAAATCTTACCACACCAAGTAAAATAACGAACAGACTCAATGAAGATGGCATAGCAATTGACCATAAAACGGTAGGGAATTATATCTCCTATCTGTGTGAGGGGTTTGTATTCTACAAAATCAAGAGGTTTGATATTCGCGGGAATGGTTATTTAAAGACAAATGAGAAGTACTATTTAGTAGATCAAGGATTTCGATTTGCCAAACTTGGGAAAAGATATTTTGATTATGGAAGACTTTACGAAAATATTGTTGCTTTGGAATTAATACGAAGAGGATTCGATATTTATGTTGGAAAACTATATCAAAAGGAAATTGATTTTGTTGCAATCAGAGGAACTGAAAAATTATATATTCAAGTATCAGATAATATTTCTAGAGAAGAAACCCTTGAAAGGGAATTGACACCATTAAAACAAATTAATGATGCCTATCCGAAGATTTTAATAGCAAATACAAGGCATGATGACTATGACATAGGTGGAATTAGAGTTTTTGATATTGCGAGATGGTTAAGCCATAATCAAGATAAATAGAAATTTATCTAAGTGTTTGTAATAGTTAATTGGAGGGAAATTTATGATGAATGATTATATAAATATAGAAAATAATGAAGATATAATAATGTTTAAAGAAAAGGCTTCTTCTTTTTATGATTCGGTTCTCAAAGAGATACATTATGAAAGTGGTAGTACCAGAGACCATGAAAGTAATTCACTACATCCATTCGATACACTAGCTGAAGTGAAAATGATATTTGAAAGTCAATGTAACAAAGGCAAGATAATTGAATTAATCTTTGAACACATCGAAAGATTAAATCTTGTTCCTACATCATTAAATTATGATTCATTGTTTGAAAATCCTTCAATTTTCTTTTGTGAGAATTTTATATATTTTTCGAGATATGAAAATGATGTATTGAAATTAGACGAATCTTCTGGTGAAAATACTTGGTTAAAGGCAAAGAATGCAAAATATATCATTAAATAAAATTTGGTGATATGGTTTTTGAACATCGATTTACGGTATTATATGCATCGAAAAGAAGGGGTGCGCAACTTTTTCTAGGGTTATGTAAAAATCACTAGGGGTGCGTAAATTCTGCTGGGGGTGCGTAATTGTATCAAAATAGGTCATGCAACACAATTATGTAAGACTTCAAACTTATAAATAATAATGTATAATTAGGTGAAACCCTAAACCCATACTTCAAATTAAACGAGGTGAAGAAAGAATGACAAAAAATAAAATTATTTTATTAACATTTCTAATGTCAATTATTTTTTTTCTTAGTGGTTGTATAAATACTGTTGGACCTATTTATATTGACAGTATTGCAGTTTATGCTGGAGATGAACTTATTACTGGCAATTATGTGTACTATGATGGTAATAACTGGCAGGACTATGACGGCAAGGCTACAAAGGAAAAAATCTATTATAGTGTTAATGTGAAAAAAGAAGATATCAAAGTAATTGTTAATATATATGCACCAAACACAAGCTTAAGTGAGGTTCAACTAGTAACAAATACAAATCTATTTTATGCAAACAATAATACTGTATTTATAGAAGATAATATTGAAACTGTTGACGGCTTATATTCTTGCCCATTTGAATTTGATTTTACAAATGAATTTAATGTTATATCAGTTTCAGGGTTTGCTACCAGTAATGGCCTAAAGTATATGGGAGCTAAAAATTCAGAAAGTAATTTTGTATTATATGGAGTCCATTTAAATCTTATAGATTAGTTCAACACCTTTAAAACACTTTAGTTAAGCCATGATTTAGGTGGGGTGCGTAACTTTTAGCAGGGGTGCGTAAATTCTGCAAAGAGTGCGTAATTGTATTAAAATAGGTCATGCAACACATATATGAAGCATAGGTTTGATACAAAAGTATCAGGCCTTTTTTTCAAAACAATCCAGAACACCCCCACTTCAAATTTTGATTAAATGGTGGGTAGTTCACACTCTAGAGTAAAACAGGCTATTTTTTTTGTGAAATATATGATAAACTTATTAATAGCGATAAAGTAAACCTATTCATGGAGGAGTACCCAAGAGGCTGAAGGGGCTGGCTTGGAAAGCTAGTAGATCTTAACCGATGCAGGGG
>CAZSVN010000060.1:0-4035 GCA_964610285.1 uncultured Candidatus Izemoplasmatales bacterium | reverse complement strand
ATTTTTTTTTGGAGGATATCCAATGTCAAAAAAACAAAATCTTATATATAATATCGGAGCAATAGTAGTAGGACTTATTGTTTCTTTTCTTTTATGGGCGTTTTTTGGTACGGTAAATATGTTATCCTACATTCGTATATTGTTAATATTCACTCTAATCCATTGCTTGTTTTTCTATATCAGTAGAAAAATTTCCTTTAAGAAAATACTATTTATTCCTTCTGTACTGTTGTTTGTATTTTCACTTCTAATGATTGGACAAACATTTATGAATAATTCTTCCAATGGCTTTGGAGAAGCGATAGCTTTCGCTTTAGGAATTATTTCCCTGTTTTTTTCAATTCTGAGTTTTTTAGTAAGTTTGATTTTGTTTAGAAGAATCAAAAATGAAATGGTCTTTTCCACACAATTTCATGCTATTGTCATTTACATAGTTGTAATTTTGGTTGTTATAATCGTATTTCAATATCAACAACTGTTATTTAGTATGAGTGGTACGGAAGTTGCTGGTGGATACTATGTTTTAGTACTTGCTGGTTCTATCATTATTTCAGTTTCTTCCTTATTCCTATGGAAGAAAAAATATCAATGGATTAAAATGTGGATAATCTTATTACCGCTACTTTATTGTTTTATATTTTCGGTTGAAACATTAAACGGAATAACTATTTCTTTAATTTTTGGGATTTCTTTCTTGATATACAATGTTATGAAACCAAATGTAATAAACTGTTCTTGAAAATATTTATTTCATTTTTTCAAATTGATTTTCATTTTCACCTTGAAAAAAACGATTATTAAGTTATAATAATTATAAAATATGAAATGAAAATGGGTGAGACAAACTTGAAGAAAATAATTCTGATGCTTACGATTTTAGTCAGTCTTTTTTATTTGACGGGATGTAATAATAAAGAAGTTACAACGGAGGATTTACCAGAAATTGTTGTAAATGGAGATTCAGAAGTCACGATTCTTGTCAATGAGAATTATGGCGATCCAGGAGCTACCATAGTTGGCAATTTTAGATTGGACATTACAGTGGATTCCAATCTTATAAATACCATACCTGGTACCTATCATATTGTTTATAGCATAACGTATTTAGATGAAATATATCAAGCAACAAGGACCATTATTGTAATCGATCCATCGGATAAAGAATGTCCTTTGATTACATTAAATGGCAGTGCAATTTTATATTTAGATTATCAACAAAACTACATCGAATTAGGCGCAGAGTTTTCGGATAATGTCGATACGGAAGGTGTTGTTGTAGTTGGTGGAGATACCGTTAATACTAACATTTTAGGTACTTATTCAGTGACCTATAACGCTCAAGATAGTAGTGGCAATGAAGCTTTAGAAGTTGTTCGAACAATTATTGTAGAAGATGTAACTTCTCCATTGATTACGTTAAATGGGGATGAAGTGGTTCATGTGGAATATGATACCGTATATACGGAATTATCAGCGGTATTTTCCGATGATCATGACCAAAGTGGGTCCGTTACAATTGGTGGCGATGTCGTTAATACTTCCACTTTAGGTACTTATACAATCACTTATAATGCAGTCGATCAAAGCGGTAATATTGCAGATGAAGTAGAAAGAACGGTATTGGTTGAAGATACTACTGTTCCAGTGTTAACGCTGGTTGGACCATCAACCATGACTGTAGAGTTTGAAAGTGAGTATACGGAAAGTGGAGCGACGTTCCTAGATAACTATGATAGTAGTGGCATAGTAGTAGTTGGTGGAGATGTTGTTGACACAAGTGTTCCTGGCACTTATACGGTTACTTATGATGCGGTAGATAGCAATGGAAATCATGCAGAACAAGTTACAAGAATAGTAACGGTAAGTGAACAAGCCGATCCAGCTTAGGCATCATTAGAATACCAATAGATAGATAGTTAGGTATTTATAGCCTAATTAAAAATAAAATATTATACAATAAATAATATGAAATCATGGAGTCAAAATGATTTCATTTTTTATTTAGAATGCATTATTACTAATAGAAAAAATAAAAATTATCGCTAAAACGTCACATCCATTTGTAAAACGAATAAAAAAGTAGTATACTATTTTGGTAACAAAAATTGAATAGAATATTAGGGGTGTACTAGATGAATAAATTATTTCGTTTCATTACTATAGCTTTTGCTATTTTTTTTATGGTCGGATGTAATCCGACAGAAACAGGAATTGTGACTGAATTGCCAGATATCGTATTAAATGGTGATTCTAGAATGGAAGTGTTACTGGATAGCAATTTTGTGGATCCAGGAGCACAAATACTTGGGGGTTTTGACTTAGATGTAGTCATTGAATCGGATTTAGATACCTCTGTTTTAGGTGAATATACCATTACTTATAAAATTACCTATTTGGAAGAAGATTATACAATTAGTAGAACGGTTGTAGTGGTTTCGGAACTATCAGGAGAAACGCCAAGTCTGTCTTTTGTTGGAACTGCAACGATGCAAGTAGAACAAAACAGTACGTTTGTGGACCCAGGAGTTACTTTAATCGGTCAAACAGGTTTAGATATTACAGTGGTTTCCGATGTAGATACAAGTGTAGTAGGAACCTATACCATTGTGTATACCATAACATACTTAGGAGTAGATTATTCTTTGACTAGAACAGTTGAAGTTATTGCACCAACTGTCGTGTTATTACCTGCAATTCAATTGGTTGGGGAAGCTTCTGTTGAAGTGGAAAAAGATACAGCCTTTGTAGATCCAGGCGCTGTAGTAGTTGGCGATTTTGATTTAGATATAGACGTTACTTCTAATGTGGATGTATATAAAATAGGTGAATATACAGTAACGTATACCATTACGTATTTGGAAGTAGAATACTCCGTTTCTAGAACTGTTTTAGTAGTAGAGGCACCTTATTTTGAAATAACGTTAGATTATAGCGATGTATCGTATCACTCCGCATTGGTTAATGTAACAGTGGTTGACGCGAGTGATATGCTTAGCAACCAATTTGTCGAGTTGTATGAAGGACTTGATTTGGTTCAAAGTGTAGCATTTACTACTGGAGTTAATAATATAACATTTAGTGGATTAGATGATAATACATTATATCAAGTAATTCTTACTGGTGAGTACGAGGAAGATGGTAAAGCACGAACATTGAATGGGTATGTTGTAAGTTTTACTACCTTACAAATGGGAGAATTATCATTTACAAAAGAAGATGTATTTGTTGGCGTGAATAACATTGATTTTGGCTTAAGTGTTGTGGACGAAGACGATGTACTTACAGACTTAGAAGTGAACATATATAATGGAGATACTCTAGTGGAAACCATTAATTTATATGATGATATATATGTAGGTGAGTTAGAGGTTGGTTCTTTATATGCTTGGGTTGTTTTTGAAAATCTAGATGAAGCAACCACTTATGATGTTGAAATTGAATATACGTATTTGCTTGCTGGTGAAACAGAAGAAGTTCAAGTGTTGCTTGGCAAGGTGGAATATACAACCGGAGAAGCTAGTGTACCAGTTGTTCTTTCGAATAATGTGAAAGAACGCTATTATGCGATTAGTGGTGTCATGGATATTGATTTTTCCGATTATGAAAGTTATTATGTTTGGGCAAAACTTTATGAAGGCGATACTTATAAAAAATCCTTTACTTTAGAGAATGATTATACAACTTATGAATTTGAATACCTTTCTATAGATACCGACTACAGAATAGATGTGTATGCGGATTATACCAGAACAAGTGATGATGTAGCGTTTAGCGATGTTCTTCTAGGAAGTTATGATGTGAAAACATTGGTTGAAGGAGAATTGGCTACACCAACAGTGGATAATTTTGTTGTCACAAGTACCAATTCAAGCATTACCGTAGATTTTGATTTGATCGATGTCGATGATTCTATGGAAATGGGTTATGCAAGACTTTACTTAGGCACAAGTTCTAAGGGCAGTGAAGAAATCGCTGTTGGGCATAACACAATCACCTTTGATAGTAGTATTTATGATAATAGTTTATATACCATTA
>CAZSVN010000059.1:1192-7147 GCA_964610285.1 uncultured Candidatus Izemoplasmatales bacterium | reverse complement strand
ATTTGCCGCTGTAGGAGCTTTTCTTGCAAATGCTATTGTTAGTTTTACAACAGTGGGAAATGCGGTTAAAGGCTATTCTGTGATTTCTATCACGTTTGTAATATTTTTCCTCGCATGTACTTGTTTAACGGTATTTGGGGTAAAAGAACCTAGAAAAGAACATCTAGAACAAGAAGAAAAAATTACGATTAAACAAATGTTTCTTTCCATAAAGAACAATGACCAGTTATTATGGTCAGCATTGGCTCTTTTATTATATACGGTTGGGTCTGGATTACTAGTTGCTTTAGGATATAATTTCTTTTACATGGAACTTGGATATGATGGTACAATAGTGTTAATATTCATCGCAACGTTTGGTGTTTCTACAATTCTTATCCAGAGTTTTTATGCTATAATAGCAAAACGATTTAAACGCAGACAGTTATTAAAAATAAGTATCGTTATTTTGGTCTTTGGGTATATAATGATGCTGGTATTAGGATACATTCCTTTCTTGCCTGTTTCACTGATTACCGTATGTATTTTTGGCGGCTTGGTATTTAGTGGTCAAGCGATATTTTATATGATTACAATCGTGAATATGACCAACACCATTGAGTATAATGAATATACCACAGGAATAAGAAACGAAGCAGTTATGTTTAGTTTAAGACCTTTCGTTACAAAACTAGCAAGCGCATTACAACAAGGAGTTGTTACATTGGTATTGGTCGTTTCTGGGATTTTTGCATTAAGCCAAAGTGTGTCTCAACTAGAAGCACAGAAAAATGTGTTTGATACATTAGAAATTTCAGAGCAAGTAGAATACAAAACGAATATCACGTTAAGGACATCCATATTAGATGAAGTGGATATTTCTGAGGCAGATAAATCTGCAGTGTATGATGCATTAGCATTGGTAACGTTCGAAGATAGCGATGAGGATAACGTAGAAGAAATGATTATTAATGACGCTGCCGATTCCGCGTTCAGAGATCAAATTAATGGCGGAATGAGAATCAGTATGAGACTGTCTATCACGATATTACCGATTATATTAATTACTACAGCTTATTGGATTTTTAAGAAAAAATTCTTCATAACAGAAGAATATTATGAAAATATGTTAAAAGAAATTGAAAAACGAGAATTATCCTCTTAATTCAAGAAATAAACCGTGTTTTTAATTGACATATGTTACATATTATTATAAAATTAAGATACAAAGGAGAGTATTATGCCAAGGCCACCAAAACCAAGAAATATTTGTGAACTCCCAAAGTATTCCGTATTTGGTCCAAAGGGAGTTAAGATGAACAAATTAAATAAAATCGAGATGACTATTGACGAATTAGAAACCATAAAATTAATTGATTATTATGGATATACTCAAGAAGAAGCATCAAACCAAATGAATGTCGCAAGAACCACTGTACAACGAATTTACGAAATTGCAAGAAAAAAAGTATCTCAATCTTTAATTGAAGGAGCAGTAATATTAATGTACTTTGTGATGAAGATTGTGAGAGCTGCCTGGGCGTAGGAAGATTTCGAAACAGAAATGGTAGAAAATAGAGTAGGAATATATGAGAATTGCTTTAGCAGTAGATAATAATATGATTACAGAACATTTTGGACATTGTGAATATTTTGTTGTATACGATGTAGAAAATAATGAAGTACAAGGGTCAGAAATAATCAAAAACCCACCACATGAAAAGGGATATTTACCTAAATTTTTATCCGGCCATGATATCAATGTTGTCATTACAGGAAATATTGGTCAAATGGCTGTGAACTTAATGGAAAATATGGGAATTAAATGTATTAGAGGTGTGTCTGGCAAATTGGTGGATGTTATCAATTGTTATGTAGATGGTACACTTGTACAAAACGATCAAGTTTGCAATCAACACATGCATCATGGTGATCATAATCACGAACATTAAATTGAATTTGTTGCGACAACAAGACCACTAAAAGATAGTAGTCTTTTCTTTTCTAATAATAAATATTTAATGCTAAATATATACAAGCATATTGTTTGAAATTCGTTTTTGTGTATGATAAAATATAACCATAAAAAAACAAAAAATAGGAGGTTTTTAAAATGGAAGAACAAGTTTACAGAATGCCTTTGATTGGAGATTTAGCTCCAAGTTTCAAAGCAGTAACAACGCAAGGGCCTATTAATTTCCCTACTGATTACGAAGGAAAATGGGTGATTTTATTTTCCCATCCTGCAGATTTCACACCTGTATGTACAACAGAATTTATGACATTTGCTAGTATGATGGATGAATTTAAAGAATTGAATACTGAATTAGTAGGTTTATCAGTTGATTCTTTATATGCTCATATTGCATGGTTAAGAAAAATCAATGATTTGGAATGGAAAAATTTCAAAAATGTAGAAGTAACATTCCCACTTATTGAAGATATCAGAATGGATGTAGCAAGAAAATATGGTATGATTCAACCAAATCAATCCAATACACAAGCTGTTAGAGCTGTGTTTGTAATTGATCCAAAAGGTATCATTAGAACTATACTATATTATCCACTTTCTACAGGTAGAAACTTTGATGAAATCAAGAGAATCATTCAAGCGTTACAAAAAGCAGATGCAGATGGCGTAGCTACTCCAGCCGATTGGAGACCAGGAGAAGATGTTATTATCCCACCAGCTGGATCATGTGGTACAGCTAAAGACAGAATGGAAGATAAATCTGTTGATAAATATTGCCTTGATTGGTTTATTTGCTTTAAAAGAGAAAAAAAGAAATAATATCGAAATAAAAGATTGTAAGTTATTCGCTTACAATCTTTTTTTTATATGAGTGGGTCGACCAGTTTTACCACCATTACTACCGGATTATGATCACTATATTTGAACTGTTCATTTAAGGTTTCTATACTTTGAATAGCTACATTAGCTGAGACGATAAAACCATCTATCACATAATATTGGTTGTTATTGGAATCCACTGTGTCATAAGGCTTGTTGAGCAATCTACAGGTTGGATTTGTAGTATCCACACCAAACGCAAAATTATGATCTACAAACCAATCTCCATCGATTGGAGGAGCTTGCCAATAATTGGCATCTTTTAGTTCATACAAGTAATCGTATGTATACGTATCTGTAGTTGTATTAAATGTAATATCAACTGCATCTGGAAACGTTTGATTAAAATCTCCACCTACTATAACATAATTTCCTAAATCATACTCTTCTTGCATCACGGCTTGTAACGCTTCGGTTTCCATTTGTCTCATAGATCCGTCATCATATGCAGATAAATGGACATTTATCACGATTAATTCTTTGGTAGAGTCCTGAATTGGATATCTACTAACTAAAATTGCTCTTTTTAGATTTGCTAATCTAAGAGGCCAAGAAAAACTTCCTGGTAATTGATTTCTTTCTGCACTATCAGAATAAAAATTGGTATAGGTTGCGATACCGGAGTTCACTTTCCCCATCATTTGACTTGGATTCATAGGGAATGGCACAAAAATACACCGATAATTGTATGCCAAAACAGAAGAAGTACCTAGTATATCTTGGTAATAAGCATATTGATTGGTCTCATAAGATCTACTGGAATCCACATCAACTTCTTGAATCAGATAGACATCTGCTTGTTCTCTAGTAAGTATACTCGATATACCATCCATATTGGTTTGAACTTCCGTAACAGAATCCATGCGGCCTTTTTCTCCGCCATCCATTACAAAATCTTCGGTTTCACTTAAAGATGCATAACCAGTATTAAATGTGAGTAATTTTAGATTGGTTTCTAATGATACATAGTTTTCTTCTATATCATCGACATTATTGGATATTTCCAAAACCACAATATCATCTGGTTTGTATTCAAATACATGAAGTACTAGAACAAATCCTAATGCAAAAACAACGATAACAGAAAATAGAATTATAAAGATTTTAAATATTTTTTTCATAGCAAACTCTCCTCAATACTAATATTATATCAAAATTACTGTATTCTTATCTAAAATAATAGAAAAACATCTGATTTATTGTATACTTTATGTGTGCATGGTAAAAAAACTTTGATACACAATCACATTCTTTGTGTTTGAAAATAATCTACTATATGTTAAAATTCATATGTAGGACAGGTGATTATATGGAATATTTGAAGATTGGAAAAATCGTAAATACAAGAGGTATTAAAGGCGAGTTAAAAATAAAGTCCTTTACGGACTTTCAAAATGATCGATATCAGATAGGAAATTCTATCTATATATTATTTGACCAAACATATCTTGAATTTACTATATCGCAATATAAATTCCATAATAATATGGATTTTATCGTGCTAAAACATCATGAGGATATCAATTTAGTAGAGAAATATAAAGGCTGTGAAATTTTTGTTTCAAGTGATAGTGAAATCACGTTATTAGAAGACGAATATCATTTATCAGAAATTGTCGGTTTAAAAGTGTTTCAAGGAGGTAAACCGGTTGGGGAAGTATATGATGTAAGAGCATTTCCTCAAGGAGATTATATTGACATATTATTAACTTCAAAAGAACATGCATTTGTGCCTTTTAGAGATGAATTTGTGATTGATGTTAATCTCGAGGAAGAATTCATTGAAATCATAGAAATGGAGGGATTGTTGTGAAAATATCAGTATTGACTTTGTTTCCAGAAATGTTTCCACCAATTCTAAATAATTCCATTATCAAAAGAGCTATAGAAAATAAATTAATCGAGTTTGAAATCATCAATTTTAGAGATTTTTCCACCAATAAACACAAGACTGTAGATGATACCCCATATGGTGGTGGTGCAGGTATGGTGCTTTCTGTGGAGCCAATATATAATGCTTTAATTAGTATTAAAGGTTATCAAAAAGCTTTCAAAATATTGTTAACACCTCAAGGGAAAACATTTCATCAAGATTTTGTAAAAGAATTTATTGAATTGAATCATATTATTTTAATTTGTGGACATTATGAAGGCTTTGATGAACGAGTTAGAGAATATGTAGATTTAGAACTATCCATTGGAGACTATGTATTGACAGGTGGAGAAATTGCTGCACTAGCAGTAATAGATGCAACTGTTCGGTTAATACCTGGAGTATTGGGGTCTTCTGAATCCTATGAGAAAGATTCGTTTTATGAGGATTATCTAGACTTCCCACAATACACCAAACCTCGTGAATTCAATGGGGTAAAAGTACCGGATGTATTGTTAAGTGGTAATCATCAAGAAATTGCTAAATGGCGAGAAGAAATGAGAAAAAAAAGAACGACTGAAAGACGTCCTGATTTAAATAATAAAAACCGATAAAATTATGGCGAAAAATGTTTGATTTTATTGATTTACTATGATATAATACATAACGCTGAAAAGAATTTTATCTGTACTATGTTCCGCTGATCTCCAAGAGCATAGATTTCAAAAAAGGAGTTGACCAAAATGTCGCAGCAATTAATTAATGAGGTTACTAAAGAATATCTAAGAGATGATATCCCAGAATTTCGTCCTGGAGACACTTTACAAGTATCCATTAAAATCGTCGAAGGAAACCGTGAACGTATCCAAGTATTTGAAGGTCTTTGTATTAAAAGACAAAATGGAGGCGTAGGGGAAACTTACACAGTAAGAAAAATATCGTATGGTGTTGGTGTTGAGAAAACATTCTTACTAAATTCTCCAATGGTAGACCAAATCGTTGTATTACGAAGAGGTAAAGTTAGACGTGCACATCTAGGCTACATTAGAGGGTTATCCGCTAAAGCGTCTAGAATTAAAGAAAAAAGATAACGAAAAGAGCAGATTCTGCTCTTTTTTGTTTATTATGCACAAAAATGCATGTAAACAATGAAAAATAATGTAAATTTATTGTTTTCATTTGTTTTTAATGGTATTATATACATAATAAATATCAATAAAATAAAGGGGTTTGATATCATGAATATAGCGAC
>CAZSVN010000059.1:0-1121 GCA_964610285.1 uncultured Candidatus Izemoplasmatales bacterium | reverse complement strand
ATGTAGCTTTGCAAGCAGGCGTTTCTCTAGCAACCGTTTCTAGAACGCTAAATAATCCAGAAAAAGTAAAACAAGAGACAAGAGAACGCGTACTTCAAGTGATTGAAGAATTGGGATATAAGCCAAATGCGTTTGCAAAAGGGCTCGCAAGTAGAAAATCTACTTCAGTAGCTGTCATAGTGCCTGATATGTCAAGAGCTTCCATAGCTGAAATGGTGAATGGAATTTCTGTAGAAGCAAGAAAATATCAATACTCTCTTATTATATATGTTCTGAATGAAGAAAATGTGAATGAAATTGAAATGTTAAAAGAAGTTGTAGCATCGCAAGCAGATGGAATTTTATACATGAATGATGAAATTAATGAAGAACAATATGCGATGTTAAATACCATTCAAGAAGATTATAAAGTACCAATAGTTTTAGCCAATACTTTGTATCCATATGATAACAAATTGGTAACAGTATGTATCGATTATTTTAAAGCAGGCTACGAAGCTACAAAACGATTAATCGATAAAGGTAGAAGAAATATCTACATGCTTACAACTGCACGGAAATATATGGTGAATGATTTAAAAGAAGCAGGCTACATTAAAGCTATGAAGGAAGCAGAGTTAGAAACGAATATTGTTAGAACGAGCGGAGATATATCCGTTAATACCGTTCATTTCAATGAATTATTCAATGATTCTGGCAAAAAAATTGATGGAGTAGTAGCGGTTAGAGATTCTATTGCCGTATCATTTATTAATACGATGATTGAAAAAGGCCGTAAAATACCAAAAGATATTTGTGTATATGGATTCCAAAACACCAAATACGCATCCTTGTGTAGACCAAAATTATCCTGTGTTAATATTCCAGTTATCGATATTGGAGCCAAAGCCATGGCATTGCTTAAAAAAGAAATCGATGGAGAACATATTGAAGAAAAATTCAATGTGCTACATCATGATATTATTGAACGAGGAACAACTAAATAGACGTTGATTAAGTCAGTAGAAAATATTGTTTTAAATAGAGATCTAGTGGATGGTGGAAACTAGAAGATAATATTTATCGAATTACACTTATGAGTTTGCTTTATGCACGGTAAATCCGTTATCTTTTCAAGCGCA
>CAZSVN010000058.1:0-7296 GCA_964610285.1 uncultured Candidatus Izemoplasmatales bacterium | reverse complement strand
TTAATGGGTCTGCTTGGTCACAGCATTAATGGTAATTTTGATATGATGTATGCTTTGCCTTTAGTAGGTGTTGCTATTATTGGGGGAATTATTGGCGGAAGGTTTGCATTAAAAAGCAAGCCTAAGAACCTTAAAATTATATTCTCTTTAACGAATTTAGTAGCAGGTTTAATCATGTTAATCAATATACTAAAATAAAAACTAGAATTTTTAAATCTAGTTTTTTTTATATATTATTTAGTTTGAGAAATTAATATTTGGTGTATTAAAAATCGCTAAATTTTATGATTACGATCTTATTTGATGAAGCTGATAGACCCTTAAGCGAGTTTACACCAAAATAAAACTGTCTCGGTTTTTTCTTATAGAATATTCTTCTCTAGCAATAGATTATTACATTGGTTTGCCTTGATATTGTAATTTGTATAAATCATAATACATTCCTTTTTGTTTTAATAAAGCTTGATGATTTCCTTTTTCAATGATTTCACCTTTATGAAGGACAATAATTTGATTGACGTGTTGAATCGTGGATAACCTGTGAGCAACAATAAGCATTGTTCCAATAGACATCATCTTTGTTAATGAATCCTGAATTAACTGTTCTGTTTCTGTATCAATATTCGCTGTCGCTTCATCTAGAATCATAACACTTGGTTTATGAACCAGCGTTCTTGAAAAGGATAAAAGTTGTCTTTGCCCAGACGAAAAATTATTCCCTCGTTCTCTTACTTTTTCTTCGTATTCGTTATCCAAGCGACCAACAAACTTATCCGCATTTACATAGGTTGCTGCTTCTACCATTTCCTCATCAGTAATCGTATTATCTTTTAACTTGATATTAGAGGCGATTGTCCCGCTGAACATAAACACTTCTTGAAGCATCTGGCCGATAAATGACCTAAGTGAACTTATTTTAATCTTTAAAATGTCAATTCCGTCAATTAGTATCTGACCTTTTTGAATATCATAGTTTCTTACGATCAAAGAAAGGATGGTAGTTTTACCAGCTCCTGTTGCACCGACAAAAGCAACGCTTTCTTTGGCAATCACCTTAAAGGATACATCCTTTAATATCCATTCTCCTTCGTTGTAAGCAAACCAAACGTTTTTGAATTCAATATCCCCTTTGATATGTTCTAGGTTTACTGCACCTTCACGATCGATCACCTTTGGTTGTTCATCCAACACACCAAAGATTCTTTCGCTGGCAGCAAACGCTGCTTGCAAGATATTGAATTGTTCAGCAAGCTGTTGAATTGGTTCAAAGAAACGACGAATATATTGCACGAACGCTACTAAAAATCCAACTGTTAATACTCCGCTTATTGCTTGAACACCACCAAAATAGTATACCAGAATCGTCGCACCAATATAGAAGAAATATATGGTTGGTCGGTAGATTCCAAAAATAATTAATTGTTTCATATAGGAATTTTTCAAATCTGTATTTTTATGAAAGAATTCTTTAAATTTTCGTTTTTCTTGATTGAATATTTGAATGATTCTCATTCCCGATAAATGTTCACTTAAAAAAGCATTTACAGCAGCCAAATTCTTACGAACTAACCTGTAAGCTTTTCGTGAATGTCTACGGAAAATAAACGAAGCAATAGCAACAAACGGCATTACAGCCATAGCCATTAATGTGAGATTAAAATTACCAGCTTGTCGATAATTAATCCAACCCATGGCAACGATAATACCAATCAACATCAAAACGTTTCTTATCACATTAATAATAACGGATGTATACATTTCATTTAAGGTATTGGTATCATTGGTTACTCTAGTAACGAGTGTTCCAGTAGGTTTTTTATTATGGTATTCGATATCTTGATTTTCAATGTGTACAAATACTTCTTCTCTGATATTGAATACAATGGATTGACCAATTTTTTGTAGCATCACAACTTGATAAAAAGTAACCACTGCGTTGATTGCGATGGATCCCCCAAAAATGGACAAATAGATAATTAACATTTTAACATCAATGGTATCTGCACTTAATATATCGACGCTTTCACCGATAATAAATGGTTCTACTAATCCAGCACCAACCGTGATAATCATTAAGATGAATACCACTACCAATTGCCAAACAAATGGTTTTGCATATCTTAAAAGTCTTTTGATAATAACTTTATCACTCATGGTGTAAAGTCGTTCTTCAATAGAAAATGATCTTCCTCTTCTTGCCATCTTATGCCGCCTCCAATTCATCTTCTAATTTTTGTCTAGCTACCATATCTTTATAGAACTCACAAGTCTTGAGTAATTCATCATGACGACCAATTCCTATGACTGATCCATCATCAATTACAACGATTTTGCTTGCATCCTTAATCGTAGATATACGATGAGCAATCAATATTGTCGTTTTGTTTTTACGTACTCTTTTTAAGTTACTTAAGATGGTTTCCTCTGTGCTTGTATCTACTGCACTTACGGAATCATCAAGAATGAGAATCGATGGTTCTTTGATTAGGGCTCTAGCGATTGAGATACGTTGACGTTGTCCACCTGAAAGGGAGACCCCACGTTCTCCAACTAATGTTTCATATCCTTCTGAGAAGTCAATGATATTTTCATGAACATCACTCAATTTTGCACTTGAAATAATATCTTCTAAGGAATCGTCTTCATCACTGATTCCAAGCGAGATGTTATTATTAATCGTATCACTAAATAAGAATCCATCTTGAGGAACATACCCCATTTCCTCACGAACTTTTTTAATCGGTAATTTCATAATATCTATATTATCGAGTAAAAGTTGATTACTATCGATATTATAAATTCTGAGTAATAAATCAACTAAGCTAGTTTTCCCAGATCCAGTCCTACCGATAATTCCAACCATCTCTCCACTTTTAATCTGAAAAGAAATATTTTTCAATACCGGTTTATGATCTCCTGGATACGTAAATGTTAAGTCTTTGAATTCGATGTTACCTTCCAGTTTTTCTATTTCAATCACGTCTTCACTATCGAATACATCTATTTTAGCATCAAGAATAGCTTCAATCCTAATCCGAGATGCATTTCCTTGACTCGCTGTATTGATTACCATACCAATTGCAAGCATTGGCCAAATCAACATTCCAAAGTATTGAATCAACAATACGAGCTCGCTGATTTCAAGACCGGCACCGTTACTTGAGATTACAATATAACCTCCGTAAGCAATCAAGAGTACGAATACACTCGAAATTAACGTACGAATAAAGATGTCAAATAGGGTGGACATCTTTACAAAGTTGATGGTCTTATTTTTCAATTCATAATTGAGTTTGGTAAATTCTTCTGTTTCAATTTGTTCTTTCACAAATGCTTTGATAACACTGATACCGCTAAAATTTTCATTGGCAAAATCACTCATGTTTTCAAACGATTGTTGGAGTTCTTTAAATTTCTTTCTCAATTTCGCTCCAATAATACCACCAAAGATTGCAAGTATGATCAAAGGTATCGAAGCAATCATTGTCAGTTTAACATTAACAGCGAACATTCGCCAAAATGTTAATACTCCCATAAACAAAGCATCGAATATCATAATGATACCAGGACCCATAGCTCTTCTTACTGCTTCTAGGTCGTTTGTGTAGTGAGCCATTAGGCCTCCTACTTTATGATTGGAATAATATTCATTACTTAGTTTTTCACTGTGTTCAAACATCTCATTACGAATATCAAAGCCGATTCTTCTTGACGCACCAAATATAAAGATTCGCCATAAGAACCTTCCAACGATGATAATTAGTCCAAATATTGCAATGAACCCAATCTGTAGTGTGAGATAAGATAATTCTAATGTTCCTTTATCAATCCCATCTATAATCCTCGCTACTGCTTGTGGGATTTCCAATTGAAAATAATCAACCAATCCTAAGGTAATAAACCCTAGTATGAACATAAACCAATATTTTAAGTAATATTTATTTACTAGTTTTCCAAAAATCATTTGATGTCATCTCCCATCTTGTTAAATAGCCCTACAACGATTTTTATTTCTTCTTCGCTTAAACGATCGAATATCTTGGCCACTGCTTTCTTGCTTTCTAATTCATTGGTCATTGCTAGTATTTCTCCCTTTTCCGTAAGAGAAACGTAGTATACTCTTTGATCCTTTTTACATCTTGTTTTTTTCACTAAACCAGCATCCAAAAACTTGTTAATGGTTTCGGTTAACGTTGGTTTTGAGATATGAAATAATTCCGCTAGTTCTGAATAAGTTGACTGATCATGTTCACGGATTAACTTTAAATATTTAAATTGCTTTCCAGTGATTTCTTTAAAATTTATTTCTTCATACACTTCTTTGGAACTGTTAAAATACATTTTTAAGAAGCGATTAAATGCTTTCCTGACAATTTCTTGGTCCATACATTCTTCTCCTTGTAATACATGGTTAGTTAGGTACTACCTAATTATATATTAAGACTTTCATTTTTGCAATAAAAAAGCTACTTGTATTTTCAAATAGTTCTTTTAATTGCAGATGCTCCGTTGTATCTTATTCAGTTGCAACTTATTCGATAAGAAATAACTTATATACATCTAAAAATAAAAATCTCACGCATAGAATATTTAGCGTGAGGTTTTTATAATTTTTATAAAATATCAAATACACTATTAAAACATAATCAATATTACTTTATAAATGATATTTCTTATCGAGTAAACGTAACATCTACATCCATAGTTATACTCGCTCCATTCTTTGTAATAGTTATTGTGTAAGTGGTATTTCTTCTGTCTACTTCATCCGTATTTGTAATCGAAATAGTTACACCAAGTCCAGTAACTGCTTCATTCGCCTTAGCAAGAAATGCAGTTTGTTTAATGGCGGTAGCATTGTTCAATTTTGATACAACAACTGGGTTTGAAGTAAAGTAGTTACTAATCAATAGTGTAGCTGCTTCTACATCTATGATGTCTTGTACTGCATCTAGTCTACTTTGAAGATCTGTTTTTGCTACTCCACTAGGTAATGCAGTCACTAAAATTTGTGCACTATTTACATCCGCTTGTAAATTAGACCCTTCTGCTGTAACGACAGATACTGTTGCTAACTGAAGCGCTGCTAGTTCCAATTCTACTAATGATAACATCGCTTCATTGACCACTAATGCTTGTTGTGAAGGTGTTAATGCATTATAGGCAGCTCTTGCTGCTTCTATTGGAGTTTGATCTGCTAGTACAACTCCTCCTGAACTTGGCAACGCTGTGATTAAATTATCTACAGCAGTAGCTGCAAAATTATCAATCAAATCTTGAACTGCGTCAAGTCTATCTTGAAGGATTGTCTTATCTGCAGAGTTAGGTAATGCAGTCACTAAAATTTGTGCTGCATTTACATCTGTTTGTAAGTTAGAGTTTTCTGCGATAACTACTAGAACTTCGGCTTCTTGTAATTTAATTTCTACTAATAAACTATCAAGTAATGCTTTTTCAGCGGTTAATGCTGCTTTTGCATCTACACTTAATAATTCATATTCTATTAAAGCTACTTGAACTCCAGCTTTATCACTTGGTGTTACGGTTCCTACCGTTAATGCTAAAACAACTGCGTGATCGCTTTGGAACTGTGCCACTTGTGTTGCGGTTGGAATCTGGTTATTAATTTCTGCTAATAAACTATCTAGTAATGCTTTTTCAGAGGCTAAAGCTGCTTTTGCATCTGCACTTAATGATTCATATGCGATTAACGCTGCTTCCACGACTGCTTGATCACTTGGTGTTACCGTTCCCACAGTTAAAGCCAACGCTACAGCGTGATCAACTGGGAATGAAATTATTTCATCTATAATGTTTTGTACTGCATCAAGTCTACCTTGAAGGATTGTCTTGTCTGTACTAGTAGGTAATGCAGTCACTAAAATTTGTGCCGCGTTTACATCTGCTTGTGTGTTAGAGTTTTCTGCGATAACTACTAAAGCTTGTGCTTCTACGATAGCTTCTAGTAAATTAATTTCTACTAATAAACTATCTAGTAATGCTTTTTCAGTTGTTAAAGCAGTTTGTGCATCTACACTTAATAAATCATATGCTGCTAGAGCTTGTTCCACGGTTGCTTTATCACTAATTTCTACAGTTCCTACCGTTAATGCTAAGGCTCCTGCATAAATAGTTCTAAATGTTGTGACTTCTAGAGCACTGGTTACAACGTGTTCATAGATTCGAATATCATCTAAGTTTATGTAATCCGATGTTGTACTTATAACTGGTGTAAATCGAATGTTCAAGGCTTCTGTAATAAAAACATCGATTTCTGAATAACCTAATGGTGTTGATGATGTGACATCAATTAATAAGTCCGATCCACCACTTTGCAAGGTTAACCATACTCCTGGATTAGAGTCTAATTCATATTCCACTTTAAATTGGTAACTTGTTCCATTACCGTAATTCAACGCTCCATGATAAATACTTATCCTATCAATACCATTGATAAATAAATCTTGTGATTCAAAGTATGAAGTACTTCTTAATGCAAGTGATCTGGTATCATTCCATACATCATAACTTGGATCATTTGAAATCCATACATCATTTGCATACCAGGTTCTACCATTGATATCCAACGTTCCTGTTAATCCGGAATCATATGGATTTGATTCAAAGTCTATAAACTCACTATTTTCAAGTGCTATGATTTGATTAAACAGACTAACCAGTAATGCTTCTTCTACTAACAACTCTGCTTTTGCGTCTTCACTTAATAGACCATATTCCGCTAGAGCTGTTTCTACTGCCGCTTTATTACTGGTCAAAACAGTTTCTTCCGTTAATGCTAAGACCACTGCGTGATCACTTCTAAAGGTCGCTACTATTAATGCTGTATCTTCAAAATCCCATTCGCCTGCTGAAATTGATACTTGTTCTTGTGCTATGTTACTGTCCCAATAAGCAAAAGCAATACTAGAACTGCTAATTATCAAAATTAGCAGTAACGTTACAAGTATGTATTTTTTGTTGTGAACAAAATCTTTCATAATATAGCCCATTTCTGTTTTCTTTAAAATATTATTTCAATAATATTATAACATATAGAATCCAAATTATATCGTCTAAATTATATCATGTTTTCCCTTCATCTATATACAATGAAGCATTATTAAATGCTTTTTTACAACTATATTTCCTACATATCTGTTTTACTTTAAGCATGTAACCCTTGAAATATATAAAAACAAGAATTGATAAGCGGTATATTAAAATTGCTATATTCTTGGTTTACGGACAAATTTGGTGGAACTGAGAGCTTCTAAAACGGATCTATATCAAAATGAA
>CAZSVN010000057.1:6186-7481 GCA_964610285.1 uncultured Candidatus Izemoplasmatales bacterium | reverse complement strand
GTATTTGAGGAAAAACTATATGAAACGTATACAGATGAGCTAAAATTTAGACTTAGAGGGTATGACGGTTTTTCAATATATCCATTGGAAAAATTAATTGAAAAGTACCAATTGGATTTTGAACTTGCAAGATATAAAGAATTGTTATTTGATTTTATCTTTATAAATGAAAAAGGGATTAACTTTAAAAATTCTTTTGTAAATGATTTAGAACAATTACAACACAACTATACGGTTGATCTTGAAGTAATGAAATACAGTGATTTTTACCTTTTAATGGAAGAAATATTCTTTCCTGTTGATGGATATTTAGATGGATTATCATTGAATGATTGGACAGAAGATTTACTTGCTTCTTATACCCTGGGTGATTTAAAAGCACTCGGTAAGAAGTTTGGTGTCTCTGTACCTAGAAGAATAAACAAAGCAAAGTTGATTGAAATATTATCTGCTAAATTTAGACTTACAAATGACGAATCAGAAATGTTAGCGAAAATGAGTGTTTTGGATTTGGAAATCTATGCGAAAGAAAAAGATTTTAAAATTTCAATTGATTTAAAGAAAAAAGATATGATCGAATATATTGTATTCTCATTGAATATGTATCACAAACCTGTAACGAAGGATACATTCTTCTATGATGTACCACTGACTACTCAAGAAGAAGCGGTACAAAAAGATTTAGAAGAGGATATTGAAGTTGTAGAACTTGATGAAGTGGTTGTCCCAGTCGAAGAAGACGTGGAAGAACCAGTTATCATGGAACCAATAGAAGAACCAGTTCCTGTAGAAGAAGTGAAACCTGACGTTGTTCAAGAACACGTTCCTGAAGATAAACCTGCTTTTGAAGAAACCATTACAGAGCCAAAACCAGAGCCAGCTATAGCAATGGAACCTGAACCAATTGATGAATCATTGCTTTCAAAAGAAGAAAAAGAATTATTGGATGAAAAAATCAATCAAATCATAAAGAAATATTATAAACGAAGAAGACGCAGAAGAATTACTTGGGCGGTAATCATTACATTAGCAGTACTAATCTTAGGATTTGCTGGGTATGCTTATTACTACTACACAACTTCAAATCCAGGTAATTTACCATTCGGAATACCGGTTTTCTGGAACTAATTAGGAGTTAAAGTGGAGAATTTAGAACCTACTAGCTACACACCAATGATGCAACAATATCTTGAACCATTTGCTGTAAAGCAGTCTATTTCAAAATCGGTTGGATACAAGATTTTCTTTAGAGATGTCTCTATGCTGCCTTCGCATTCAAATACCTGGGGAATACC
>CAZSVN010000057.1:0-6176 GCA_964610285.1 uncultured Candidatus Izemoplasmatales bacterium | reverse complement strand
ACACCAATGATGCAACAATATCTTGAAATTAAAAAAGACTATAGCGATTTTATAGTCTTTTTTCGATTAGGAGATTTCTATGAAATGTTCTTCCAAGATGCAATATTAGCATCCAAAGAGCTAGAAATTGTACTAACAGGAAGAGATGCTGGAATGAAAGAACGCGTACCTATGTGTGGCGTTCCATATCACGCTGCGAATATTTATCTTGAAAAATTAGTAGAAAAAGGATACAAAGTAGCTATTGTAGAACAGGTAGAGGATCCGAAACTTGCCAAAGGTATTGTGAAACGTGAAGTCATTAAACTGGTCACTCCTGGGACAATAATTGAAGACGGCACCATTGATCAAAAAGAAAACAATTATATCGTTGCGATATCCGAAACAAAAGAAGGATTTGTCCTAGCATTCTCGGATTTAACTACGGGAGAAAACTATTTAGAGCGCGTACCAAAAGATATTAATATACTATTCAATGAAATACTAAATTTGAATGTAAAAGAAGTTGTTATACCTGAAAATCTACGAAATAAACTGATTCGCAAATACTTAAATGAGTATGAATTAACCATATCCTTTAGTGACGAAATTGATTTACCAAGTTATTACAAAAACTTAGTGAATGAAATCTACGATAAAGATTTGATTCATGCTTTTGCAAGACTAGTGAACTATCTTGAGAAAACGCAGAAACAAGCGTTAATGCATTTACAGAAAGTTCAAGTTTTTGAATCCAATTCTTATTTGCGTATTGACAATAATTCCAAGAAGAACTTAGAACTAACCGAAACATTCCGAAGACAATCCAAAGCTGGGACATTGTTTTGGTTATTGGATAAATGTCAAACAGCGATGGGGTCTAGATATTTAAAACAAAGCATTCATAGACCTTTGATACAAAAAGAGCATATCGAGCAACGGTTTAGTTTGGTCGAATGCTTTAATAATAATTTTATTATCAAAAGTGATATTCAAGAACAATTAAAGAAAGTTTATGACTTAGAGCGCATTGTTGGTAGAATATCATTTGGAAATTGCAATGCAAAAGATTTGATAAACTTACAAAAAAGTTTAAAGGCAGTTCCCATCATCAAACAATCCTTAACCGAACTTAAGAATGAGTTTGCTAGTACCTTAGGAAACAATATGCCTGAAGTAGGTGAATTAAGAGACTTGATTTTTGCGGCGATTATAGATAATCCTCCATTGTCCATAAAAGAGGGAGGATTCATTAAGGAAGGTTATAATAAAACCCTTGATGATATCCGCAATGGTTCGAAAGATTCGAAACAATGGTTAGAAGACTTTGTAGAGAGCGAACGAGCGAGAACTGGTATCAGCAAACTAAAAGTTGGTTATAACCGTGTATTTGGTTATTATATTGAAATCACAAAAGGTCAGTTAGATCAAGTTACGGATGAAATGGGTTATATTAGAAAACAGACCTTATCCAATTCCGAACGCTTTATTACAGAAGAATTAAAAGACAAAGAAGCAATCATTCTTGGAGCGAATGAAGCGATGATTAATTTGGAATATGATTTGTTCCTTGAAATTAGAGAGATTGCCAAACAACATACATTACCATTGCAAGTTCTTGCAAGACATATCTCAGAACTCGATATGCTTTTAGCCTTTAGTATTGTTTCTATGAACAATCGTTATATCAAACCAGAACTGATTGATGAACGTTTGATTGACATCATTGATGGACGTCATCCGGTTGTAGAAATGATCAACGATGAACTCTTTGTTGAAAACTCCTTACATATGGATGAAAGCGACTTGATTTTGTTGATTACTGGTCCAAATATGAGTGGTAAATCAACTTATATGCGTCAACTAGCTTTGATTATTATTATGGCTCAAATTGGTTGTTTCGTTCCAGCAAAGTCTGCGAAAATTCCAATTTTTGATCAAATATTTACAAGAATAGGTGCGAGCGATGACTTGTCCACTGGTAAATCGACCTTTATGGTAGAAATGCTTGAAGTCAATTACGCTCTTAAGAACGCTACTAAAGATTCTTTGATACTGTTTGATGAAATTGGTAGAGGAACAGCGACCTATGACGGAATGGCTTTAGCGCAAGCAATCATAGAGTATTCGCATCATAAAATTAATTGTAAGATATTATTTTCAACTCATTATCATGAACTGACTTATTTAGAAGATGATCTAAAATCGTTGCACAACGTTCATGTAAAAGCGAAAGAAGAAAATGGTACCATTGTATTCTTACATAAAGTAGTCGATGGTCCAACGGATAGATCTTATGGGATTCATGTTGGTAAACTCGCAAAATTACCAAATGTGGTGATTCAAAGAGCAAATGAGATTTTAACAGAACTCGAAAAAAATCATGGTTATAATGTCATCAAACCACAAACAATTGATTTGTTTAATTACCAAGAATCTCTGTTGTTAAATGAAATAAACGATGATAAATATATTTCCGTTATTGAACAATTAGAAGATTTAGATATTACCGATATGACACCATTAAATGCAATGAATATATTAAATGATGTTATTGAAGAAATAAAAAAAATCTCCAAAAAATAGGTGAAGAATGAGTACAATAAAAAAATTAGATTCCGTTATTTCCAATAAGATCGCAGCTGGCGAAGTGATTGAAAAAATCGGGAATGTTGTAAAAGAGTTGGTTGAGAATAGTATTGATGCCGGCGCTTCAAAAATTGATATCGAATTACTAGAGTCAGGGCTTCAATCCATAACGGTTAGTGATAACGGAAGTGGAATGGATGAGTCCGACGCTCTTTTGGCGTTTGAACGCCATGCAACATCTAAGATTTTTAATGTAAACGATTTGTTTCGAATTAACTCACTCGGATTCCGCGGGGAAGCATTACCAAGTATTGCCTCGATTTCACGCGTAGAACTCATCACCAATAATGGTAGTGATTCTTTAAGAGTGATATTTGAAGATGGTAAGTTTATTGAGAAGTCGTCGTATCCTGGTAACATTGGAACAAAAATTACTGTCACAAAGTTATTTTATACGACTCCAGCAAGGTTTAAATACTTAAAGTCTCCTCAATATGAACTCGCTGTGATAGCGGGTATGATCAATAAATTTGCTTTGGCATATCCAAATATCTCTTTTCGATTGCTAAACAATCAAAAAATAATTTTTGTCAGCAATGGAAACAGTCAAATTATTGATATCATCGCGACGATTTATTCCAGTGATGTTGCTAGGCAATTGATAGAATTTAAAGGAACAAGTAGAGATTACTCCATTCACGGATATACGACCAATCCTATTATTAACCGTTCCTCTCGTAATTACATCAATGTATTCGTAAACCAAAGAGCGATTACCGATAGTAAAATAAGTTCTGTAATCAAAGAATGCTACGATCAATTAATCCCTAAAAATAGATATCCTATTACGGTATTGTATATTGAATGTGACCCATCGATTATTGACGTGAATATTCATCCAAGAAAACAAGAAATTAAGTTTTCTGAATACACAAAACTACTGGAATTGATTGAGAAAACCATTGGAGCAGATATTAAGATTCAGTCCATCTATCAAACAGCGAAACCAAAAGATTTCAATCAAGAGAAGTTTGTCCTTCAAGAAACGGATAATTCCTATTCTCAACCGACGTTAGAGTTGGAAGAAAATTCCTTAGAAGAGCCGACAAAAGAATCCAAAAAGATTATTCCTGATTTGGAATATATTGGTCAATATGCTGGAACATACTTATTGTTTCAAAATGAACAAGGATTGTACTTGTTAGATCAGCATGCAGCTGCGGAACGTATTCGCTATGAACGCTATTTGGAACATATGGCTACGAGCAATTCTTACAAACAAGATTTGTTGGTTCCACAAATACTGACTCTTAGTAATGAGTTGGTTATTACATTGCATGATTTTAAAGAAGAATTGCTTAAGTTTGGTATTGTAACGGACATGGAAGATAATCAAGTAATCATCCACCAAATACCATCCTGGTTTCCAAAAGACTATGAATTGGTGTATACAGAAGAAGTAATCATGAAATTATTAGAAAACAAAACATTAACAAACACTACAATTGTAGATGATTTAGCGAAATTGTTGGCTTGTAAGCATTCCTTAAAAGCCAATCACTATATAACACAAACGGAAGCAAATCAATTGGTCGCAGATTTACGTGCATGCAAGAAACCATATACTTGTCCACACGGAAGACCAATTATAGTTACAATTTCGATTGAACAGATTGAACGATTATTTAACAGGGTGATATAATGACAAACATTATTGCAATTGTTGGACCTACTGGTGTGGGAAAAACAGCATTATCTATTGAACTAGCTAAACTATTAAAAGCAGAGATTATTTCTTGCGATTCCATGCAATTTTATCGTGGGTTGGACATTGGCACAGCGAAGATAAAACAAAACGAAATGCAAGGAGTACGACATCATTTATTGGATGTTTTAGATCCTTCTGATGAATTTTCTGTGGCCGAGTATCAACGCATTGTACGTGAAAAAATAGAAGAACTATTAGCAAAAGGTATTACTCCAATTTTAGTAGGGGGAAGTGGCCTATACATTAATAGTGTTTTATACAATTATCAATTTCTTGGAGAGAAACGCTCCGATGAAATCCAAGAAGATTTCACTGGTAAGAGTCTAGACGAATTGGTGGAATTATTGGAATTCAAAGCCCCTATTTTAGCGAGCAAAACAGATCTAAGCAATCGTAGAAGAGTCTTAAGAGCTTTGGAAAAAGAGGAAGAAGATTTGGACGCGCAAGGAAATAAGTTGTACTACAAAAATTCCGTTATCATCGCACTAGAGATGGACCGAAGTCACTTATATGATCGAATCAACAAACGAGTGGATTCGATGATTCAATCTGGGTTAATTGATGAAGCCAAACAATTGTATCTAGAACATAAAGACTCCCAAGCAGCAATGGCAATTGGTTATAAAGAATTATTTGATTATTTTGAGGATAAAAGTTCTTTAAATGAAAGTATTGAACACATCAAGCAAAACTCAAGACATTATGCTAAGAGACAACTTACTTGGTTTCGAAACAAGATGGATTGTCATTGGATAACTGTTGATTCTCTTAACACCGATCAATTGTTAGATCAAGTGATCTTATATTTGTAAAAATCTATGAAAAATCCTAATTTTACGATATGGAGCAGGAGGACATTATGAAACATAAATACTTAGATTCGTCGTTTGAACACTTAAAAAATGAATATTCTATTGATGCGGTGAAAGACGTTATTTTGATTCATGAAGACAAAATTTATGCCTATCTAAAAACAGATGAAGAACCTCTGTCCTTTCATGTGATATCGGGATCATTATCCACAATAGGGTTTGAAAACAAACCATTTATTACCATCAAAGAAATCTTTAATCGGTTTGACCATAACAGTCTGTATGCAGAAGTTGCAGGCAAAGTGGAGTATTATGAATCGAATTATCGAATTTGTACCGATTTATCACAAGATACCACGATTTCGATTCCACTTTTAAAGGGGAATGAGAGATTCTGGCTACGTATTGAACGAGTTCGATTGGACTCTAATGATAAAATACAAGCTGTATTTATCAGTAATTCTACAAAGTATATTACAGAAGAAGAAAGAATGTTTAATAAAACGCACAGAGACTCCTTAACACAAGTCTTTAATCGGTATACGTTGGATTACCATTATGGAGAACGATATTATTTTGGTAAGTTTCATACACTGTATTTAGACTTGGATAATTTCAAACAGGCAAACGATCAATTTGGGCATGATGTTGGCAATAAATATTTACAAAAATTTGGTCAAATCCTGTTATCCTATGAAAATGACTATAATCGTTTTTATCGAATTGGTGGAGATGAATTTGTGGGAATGTTTTTTGAACCGGAAGAGACAGTTCGAAAAATTGCCCAAGAAAGTATTAATAAGGCATATGATCTGTCAAAAGAATTACAAAATCTTGGAACGACGGTATCGATTGGTATCATAAAAGCTACGATTCGAGAAGATGTGATTCGTAAGGCTGATGAAGTATTATATGATGTTAAGACTTCAGGGAAAAACGCTTATAAATACGTTGTCGAAGAATAAACATAAAAAAAAGTTTAGTTATTTGAACTAAACTTTTTCTATTATTTAACGATGAAAGGCCAC
>CAZSVN010000056.1:0-7635 GCA_964610285.1 uncultured Candidatus Izemoplasmatales bacterium | reverse complement strand
GGGACTTATTGTATAATTGTAGACTGCCCATTACCTCTTTATTGTATTCGAATTGCAAATCATTTATATATCTTATATTATGCATATTTATTATCTCCTCTGAATATATTTAGGATAGACTATGTTATTTGACACTATATTATATCACGTATATAGTTCTGCCCCAAATTTAGAGCAACTTCAGTAGATTTCATAAAAAAAAACCAAGGTTCTTTATATAGTATTATTCATACTACAATAACCTCGGTTATGATCACATTTCTGTTGAAGTGACAGTTTTCGTTATTTTTTATTATATTTTTTATTTTTATTATTTGAAGTTTCTTGCAAAGATTTTGGATCAATGCCAAGTTTTATCGCTTCTTCATCTGCTAAATAATCATCAAAGTCACCTTCAAATACGGAAACTCCATCTTCCAATAACTTAACAACTTTATTGGTTACACTAGATAGTAAAGAATGGTCATGTGAGGAAATCAATAAAGATCCTTTATACGCTGTTAATCCTTGATTGACGGATTGAATAGCTTCTAAATCTAGATGGTTCGTAGGTTGGTCAATGATGAGCGTATTCGCTTCCGCTAACATAAGTCTTGAAAGCATACATCTCATCTTTTCTCCGCCGCTAAGATATTTTACTTCCTTTAATGGTTGGTCTCCTGAAAACAACATTCTTCCTAAGAATCCTCTAATATAGTTTTCATTTGGATCTTTTGAATATTGTCTTAACCATTCAACTAGATTTAAATCATTATCTCTAAAGAATTCGGTATTATCTGCGGGAAGGCTAGCCTTAATAACGGTTTGACCCCATTTTATGGTTCCACTATCCGCTTTTGCCTCTCCTGCCAAAATTTTTAGCAATAGGGTCCTAGCCAAATCACTCTCTCCAGTAATCGCTACTTTTTCATCACGATTTACAACGAATGAAACATTACTAAATATTTTCTCGCCTTTATAAGATGCTGATAAATCAATAACTTCTAAAACATCTTTACCTAGATTTCTAGCCAACTCAAATCCAACATAAGGGTATCTTCTACTGGATGGAACAATTTCTTCAAGATTAATTTTTTCTAATGATTTCTTCCTTGAAGTTGCTTGTGAAGATTTCGAAGCATTTGCACTAAATCTAGCAATAAATGCTTGAAGAGCTTCAATTTTTTCTTCCTTTTTCTTGTTGGAATCTAGCATTAATTTTTGAGCTAACTGAGATGATTCTCTCCAAAAATCATAGTTACCACTGTATAATTTTATCTTACTATAATCGATATCTACTGTATGTGTACATACTTTATTTAAGAAATGCCGATCATGAGATACCGTGATGACTGTTTGATCATAATCCAACAAGAAACTTTCTAGCCATTTTATTGCATGAAAATCTAAATGATTGGTTGGTTCATCCAATAACAGGATATTTGGGTTACCAAATAACGCTTGAGCCAACAAAACTTTCACTTTATCTTTACTTAGTACTTCACTCATTTTCTTATCAAAGATTTCTTGAGGAACTCCGAGTCCATTTAATAGTTTTTCTGCATCTACTTCCGCATTCCAACCATCAAGCTCAGCAAACTCTGCTTCCAAATTAGCTAGATGCAATCCATCTTCATTCGTAAATGGATCTTTAGCATATAGTATATCCTTCTCTTTAATGGTTTCAAACAATCTTTTATGACCCATTATAACTGTTTCTAAAACGCTATATTGATCGTATTCATAGTGGTCCTGTTTCAAAACAGCCATACGATTTCCTTTTTCAATTATTACATTCCCTTTTGTCTGTTCTTTTTCACCAGATAATATTTTAAGAAATGTAGATTTACCAGATCCATTTGCGCCAATAACTCCATAGCAATTACCAGGAGTAAATTGTATATTTACATCTTCAAATATCTTTTGATCAGGAAAAATTAAATCTAAATTTGATACCGTAATCATTCTATCAACTCCTTTGCCTTGAATATAGTATCACAATATTAAGAATATGCAAGAAAAATGTGTTTTATAACACTTTTTAATGCACAAAATTGATT
Organism: uncultured Candidatus Izemoplasmatales bacterium; assembly: GCA_964610285.1. GTDB lineage: Bacteria > Bacillota_I > Bacilli_A > Izemoplasmatales > Hujiaoplasmataceae > 4572-104. The sequence goes on along the minus strand of CAZSVN010000056.1, from coordinate 5,596 downwards.
CTTTTTATAATGTATAATTTTTTTATATTCACAAACCTTAATACCTGTTAGATTTTAAAAATATTTAAGCCTTTATTGCCCATCTCATTTTAGTAGAGCGAGCTCTACTATTAACAGCGCATTCTTCTGCTGATGGTCTTATTATTTCTGATGAAATTTCTTTATAAATACCTTCACGAAATAATCGTTTAAAGGATTTTTTAACTAAACGATCTTCTCCCGAATGAAACGATAAAATAGCCACTTTTCCACCAGGTCTTAATACATCGGGAAGTTTTTCAAGAAAATCATATAAAGATTGATATTCTCTATTTACATCAATTCGTAATGCTTGGAAAGAACGTTGACATGATTTTTTAATATCATCATCACTTAAGCGTATTGGAAGCATCTTCAAAGCTTTTGTAATAATATCTCTTAGCTGTTTCGTAGTGTTTATGTTATTCCCATTCTTTATTTCATCTACAATAGCTTTCGAAATTATTTCAGCATATGGTTCATCTGCATTCTCAATTAGAGCTCCTTCTAATTCGGATTGGGTAAAGTTTCGTAATCTTTGCGCTGCGGAATACCCTTGGTTTGGATTCATTCGAAGGTCCAATGGGCCATCTTTTTTATAGGAAAAACCTCGTTCTGGATTATCAATTTGCATAGAAGATACACCAAGATCAGCTAGTACAAAATGAAACTGATGCGGTTTTTCTAGAACAAGATCTATATCAGAGAAGTTTCGTTGTTCAATTGTAAGTATATCTGGTCCATACCCAAGATGTTGTAGTCGTTCTTTTGTTTTAGGTAATTCCACAGGATCGATATCCAGTGCATACAAGTGTCCTAAAGAACCCATACACTTTAACATTTCTAGAGTGTGTCCTCCATAACCCATTGTTGCATCAAGACCAATTTGTCCAGGAATTATATCAAAGAAATCTAGAATTTCTTTGACACATATTGGTATATGCATTCCCGCTGGAGTACTCCCTTTTTTGATAACATGATCAATCGTATCCGCGTATTTATCAGGTTGTAACTCTTTATATTTATCTTTAAACGATTTGGGATATTTCCCTTTGTATCTAACACGTCTTTTATATTCTTTTTTTTGTTCGTCCATATCATACTCTCCATTGTTCTTCGGTTTATATTTTCTGATAGTTTCGTATATCTTATAATACCATCAAATGGAATAAAATATTCTAAAAAATTAATTTTTGCTTTTTTTGCAAATGAAAAATTGGAATAGAAAATGATTTCTTGTTTTTATAAAAACTTCTATATCAATTCATTAAAAACCAGTTAAATTAAACTGGTTTTTTTGTTTATGCTTGATTCCCATCCTAATTTCTTTTAAGCATAATATTTCGCTTGCGCTTTCCACATTTTAGAATATAATCCGTCATTTTGAATCAATATATTATGATGTCCATGTTCTATGATTTCTCCTTTATCAATGACAATTACGATATCACAAAATTTACAACTACTCATTCTATGAGAGATAAACAATGAGGTTTTATTTTTAACAAGTTCACTAAACTTCTCATACACTTCAGCTCCTGATTTTAGATCCAGTGCGGCAGTTAGTTCATCTAGGATTACGATAGGAGAATCTTTATATAAAGCTCTTGATATCGCAATTTTTTTGTGCTTCTCCACCGGAAATTTCAACGCCATTTTCTTTAGACCTTTGGTAAATTTCAGTATTAATTTGTTTGTCCATTGTTTTTACTCTATTCATCATTCCAGTTTTTTCAAGAGTTTCATTTACCTTTTTTACATCGCCATTAAGTCCAGATGAAATATTATTCTTTATACTATACGAGAATAATTTGAAATCTTGAAGAACGATTGAAAACAGTCTATTACATGCTTCTTTGGTATAAGATTGTATTGGGTTTCCATTCACAAATATTTCTCCTTCGGTTGGGTCAAACAATCTACATAGCAACTTCACCATTGTTGTTTTTCCTGCGCCATTTAATCCAACAAAAATATAGGCAACTAATGAAAGAGCTTTATTACCAAAAATAGAAATCAATAAAAAAGCTCAACTCCTATTTAATAGGAATTGAACCTTGTTTCAGGCAATCGAAAGATACAATCAAAATAGTTTTAAAGTTTTTTAAAATGATTATTCAACTTTTTTTAATACTATTATGTTTTTTTTATTATGCGTCACGATTTCTAAATGAAATAGATTCGCAATATATTGAATTGTTTTTAATGAATAAAACGAGACATGAGTTCCTACTCTTCTGTAACTAGATTTTAAAAACTCATCTAAGCTTAGCGGGTTAAATTGTGTCATGATCACTAAATATCCAGTTTCCTCAAGAAGGGATTCTAAATGCCTAAATTCCTTTATTGGTGAAACGAAGTGTTCTACTACTTCGGTAATCGTAATAAGACTATATTTGTTTTGGGAATACTTTTTATTGGGATTAAAAAAGGGATCATAATCATACGCTTCATAACCAGCTCTTCTCATAAGTTCCTTTAATACCGGACCTGGACCCGAGCCATAATCTAATACTTTTCCAGAAATATGTAGTGGTTTAATAAACTGATCAATCAAATTTTGGAACATTAGAACGTAGCCTTTTGATTCAAAGGAATTATTATGATAGTTATATTCTTTCAGTTCCAATTCAGGATTTAAATGATGTTCGATATTTTTATATATAAAACCGCATTCTTCACACACAGAATAGGTAACTCGCATTTGCTTATCATCTAATAAACTTGTTTGAGCTCCACATATCTTACAATGTTTGGTTTGTTTCCAGTCTTGATTATTCACAATAAGTTCTCCTTGAATAACTAATATTTTCTAACAATGATAAGAAGCGTTGAGCTAAGGTTTTAAAAGAATATTTAGTTTATTTAATTGACACAAACAACGTCATCAACCGTGTATCCATTTAAGTCAATCGTTATACTCTTGATAACAACGTCTTGAATAGGCGCATCATATAATCCAGTCAATACACCAGCTATGTCATCTAATATATCAAACCCGCTAATTAACCCACCAAATGCAGCGTAATTACCATCTAAAGAAATTCTATTTTTATCACTATCAATATGCACGATAAAAAACTGGCTGGTAGCACTGTTTTTTACGGTTGTTCTTGCCATCGATATTACTCCACGATAATGTGATAAATCATTGCTTACACCATTTGATGAAAATTCACCTCTAATAGCACAACCCGTATCGGATACGATTCCGCCTTGAATCATGAAATCTTCTATGACTCTATGAAACGTACTATTCGAATAGGATTTATTTTGAATATAATGTATGAAATTATTCACTGTGTTTCCAGCAACATCAGGAAACAACTGTAATTTCAATACTCCTACATCCTTTACTGTAATCGTAACAACTGGATTGGTATCACTAAGATACGAATAATAAGGTAAAGCTGTTAAATCAACATCCTCATCCGTGCTAGTCGTATTTCCTGCACATCCTACGAGTGTTAATGCTAACAATAAAATTAAAATATATAACCGTTTCATTTAAATTGTCCTCCAAGTATTGTTTTGTCTTTTCTATTGTATCATTTTATGTCAAATCTGTGAAAATATTTCTTTAAATATTTTAAACTCACTATGAATTTAATGATAAATGAAATTTTTCTCTTTTTAAAAACAAAAACCGAGTTTTAATTTGTAGTATTAAGAATACAAAGCCCTCGGTTATTATTGTATTTAATGAAATCCTTTTTCTAACATTAAGAATTTACATTTGTTTGATAATATATAGCTTGCGCATTGAATAACTCATAGTATTTTGAATTTTTTTGTTTCATTAACTGTTTATGAGTATCGATCTTTTGTATCTTATGTTCATCTAAAATAATAATTCTGTCACTAAACACACAAGATGACATACGATGTGAAATATATATGGAAGTCTTATTATCCACCAGCTCACTAAAGTGTTCATAAATTTCTGCTTCAGCTAGAGGATCCAATGCACTTGTAGGTTCATCGAGAATAATTAATGATGAGTGTTTATAAAACGCTCTGGCAATTGCTAGTTTCTGCAATTCACCACCAGACATCTCGATTCCATTCTCATGATACTGTTTGGAAAGATATGTATCAATGCCATGTTCTAAACCAGCGATTTTATCATCTAACCCGGCTTGATTAATACAACGCAATACCTCTTCGCGATTTTTTAAGTCCATATCAATATTTTCATGTAATGTAAGAGCAAACAATTTAAAATCTTGAAATACAGCGGCAATTTGACCTAAGTATGAATTGTATTGATACTTTTGAATATCGATACCATTCCAGTAAATGGTTCCTGAAGTTGGTTTGTAAAAACGACAAATTAATTTTACTAGCGTTGTTTTACCCGCCCCATTTAAACCAACAATACTAATCTTTTCACCTTTATCAATTGCAAATGAAATGTCATTTAACACAATGTTTTCTTGATTCGGATAATGAAATGACACATGTTCAAAACGCAATGAATTCATTTCCTCTGCAATTTGTCCTTCTTTATAAAGTTCTTCAGATTCTTTTAATTTCATCAATTCCACTAGTGGTCCTAGCATCTGAGATGATGATTGAAATCCAAATATACTGGTTATAAAACTACTTAAGGCTTCTGAAGTTTTAGTTGCGGCTGCCACTAAGAACACAAAAGTACTTATTCCAAGGCTTAGAGCAATTGATTGTGATCCAACTAGGCTGTATATTGCAACTATTTGAATGACACTAATGACCACAAATATACTGCCAAATAATGCGTTTTTCAAATAGTAATTAATCATTACTTTATTGGTTTCTTTTAAGAAATCATTGTATTTATTAAACATCAAATCTGACAAGGGATAGACACTGAAATCTTTTGCACTTGTTACATCGGATACAATTACTTGATAATAATTAAATTTTCGATTGATTGGCCCTAGTTTCTCTGATATTAACACTCTCTGTTTTGAAGCGAATCTGGAGTTAACTGTGTATAACAATAACGTTCCAAAAACGATTAACAATATCAAAGGATTAAATGTAATCAACACCGCAAACAGAGAAGAAATTACAAGAATATAATATACAATATCGGCGACACTTGAAAACAGATTATCCAGTGCATTGAAGTGTTCTATAGAATATTTCGAGCGTTCCGAAAGATCTAAATAATATGGTTCTTCTAGATGTTGGTAGTCAATGTTCATAAGTTTTAAATTGATTGATTGATAGACTTTTTGTCCAATTTCAATTTTCTTAATTTCTAGTACACTAACCATTTTTTTCTCTAATAGACTTAGAATTAACTCTGCCCCTAAAACAATCAGTATCATTTGCATCGAAATAATATAATCATTGCTCATCAAACCATCTATTATTAATTTAAGGCCATATACACCTATTAGTATTTTCCCTGTTCTAATAATTGCTTGTGCAAAAATTACAAGATAGAATGTCTTCGATAATTTATGGGTAAATCTAAAAATATTATATGCTGTTTTAAACTGTTTCATAATTTTTAGCCCCTTCTTGGTAATATTTGCTTTGCGGTATGAACATTTCTTTATAGACCCCATTTTCCTTATGCATTAATAAC
>CAZSVN010000055.1:6895-7645 GCA_964610285.1 uncultured Candidatus Izemoplasmatales bacterium | reverse complement strand
TCATAAAATAATTGGGTTCTTGGCCCTAGATCATTCCAATATAGTGTCATATCATAAGGTTCTTCGTAATACCCAGTAAATAGATGAGATGTATGTAAATCATCTAAGTTATAAGCAGCATAAAACACTTGACTATAAAAATCTTGATCAGTTCTACTATTAATCATAAAAGAAGCTTGACTAGAAAGAATTTCAAAATAAGTATCCACGTCATAAGTATCTCTTAATCCATAGAAATAATCCATTGCAAGCCCTAAAAAATTATAAGTTGCAAATTTAAGATCATCTGGCATAGTTTCCTCATTATAAGTACTGGTTCTTACTTGTTCTTGAAGCGCTAAATCAGCTTCTTCACCACCGCTTAATCCAAAGGTATCTAATCCCCATAGTTTATCTCCGTTGTAATATACATCATAATATACGCTACCAGCAAAGATCAAATCCGCAACATGGAATGGCATTAAATAATTTGTTTGAGTACCATCATCGTACATTAACAAATCAATATTATAAAATCCTAGTGGAATCGTAACTTCATTTGCATCGCCATAATCAGCGTCTATATAGTTTAATCCTTCACCATAATCGGAAGTTGTTTCTGCAATATATGATTCAAAGAAACTATAACTATTCACTGTAAAAGTATTCCGTGTAAAGTCCATATAAGCTGTATATGTTTCTGAAGCTATACTTCCATCAAAATCTTCATATTCAACACTATATTCAACCGTTAAACCATCTGTGCCTTCA
>CAZSVN010000055.1:0-6858 GCA_964610285.1 uncultured Candidatus Izemoplasmatales bacterium | reverse complement strand
GGTGTGACGGAAATAATACTAGAATCAATAGCTCCATCAATTAAATTTAAAAACGTTTCAATATCAATATAAGGCACACTGCCATCGTCAACAAAATACAAAGATACAGCTTCTTGATCCGCCACAACGTACTCTTCACTAGTACCTTCAAATGGTACCGATCTCATAGAAATAGTGCCTGTAACTTCGGGATTTGGTTGTACCGTAAGTTGAAAATCAAAATCTTCTTTAAATGATCCGTTAATAACCCTTGTTGTTAATGTCACAGTAACAGGATCACAACCAATACCTGGATTAATAACATATCCTTTATATGTAATTACTTCTGGATGATCCGTTTTCCAATAAAAAATAGATCCATTTGTTCCAGAAGAAGGTAAAACAAGATTTTCTAAATCTAATGAAATTGCTGCCAAGTCAAGTAAAGCTTCTGCTTCATCTTCTGTTACTTCGACAGTTACCTCAAAGGAAGCACTAACTTCATTTCCACCTAAATCTGTAACGGTCAATGTAATAGGGTATTGCCCTGCAACATCAATATCTACAGAACCAGTTACAATGATGCTAGAAAAGAGATTTCCATCCTCGACATCAGTCACTGTAATTCCAGATAATAAATTAAAATCGGAATCACCTTTAAATACTGTAACATCTTCCACCCCTGCAAAAACAGGATCTAAATCGACCGTACTTAAGGTTTCAGCTGTTGTAGTAGTTGCATTTGTTGTTGTTGTTGTTGTTGTTGTAACAGCGCTAGTGACTACTGTTGTTGTGCTTTCTAATCCACAGCTGAATAAACCGAAAACTACAAAAGTAATTAATAATAATTTGTAAACTCTTCTCATAATAGTCTCCTCCGTATTTTTAAATCTCATAAATATAAATAAAATAATATCATAGAAATTTAAAGCACATTATATAAGATTTTCTCAATAAAAACAATGTCTAATTTAAAAAAAACAATGAAAACGATATCATATATTTTCAAATTTTTTAAATATCTACAAGCTATATAATAAATCATAAATAATATTTTATTGTTTGATACGAAACAATAAAAAAATGAAGCCCTATGTTATTGAAGGTATATCCTTACAAACAATGTTATTCATTTTAATATTTAAGGTAAATAATATTCAATAACTAACTTTATATAATTAAATTAACAATGTATTTTTTAAAATCAATATTAAAGTCTTTTTCAATTAAAGAAGTAAATTTAACCATTTTTGCATGATTACCTTCCATAGTAAGTACATTGAAACATCTTAGAAGAGAATCATCAAATAATTCTTGTTGCCCTAAGGCATTGTGAGCTAATGACTTGTAATAGAAGAAATATTCCCACAAATAAAATTGTTTATGTGCAATCCCTCTTTCCAATCCTAAATCACAATAATAGATTACTTTAGGAAAATCCTTCTTAATCCCATAGATTTTCGCAATACGCACTAAAATTAACGTATAAATATAATCACTGTCTCCCGACATAATATTATCTGAACTTTCAAAAATAGAATTTAATCGACTCAATAGCATTTCTTGTTGCTTTCCAGTAAAAACACTAAGCAAAAAACTCAAGATTAAGATTTCAACATCAGTGTAGTACTGTTGTTTTAAAATTTCGGGGTAATTTATTAACTCAGTCACTTTATTTATTACTTCATTTAGGGTATACTCTCTAGAATAGTATTTATAAACAATATTTGCGTGATCATAATATTTTTTACCTTCGTAAGAAATAATGAGATCCGTATCGAGTTTTTGTTTTAATTGGATTGCGTTTTTATAATCATTGTTTGCAACTGCATTGTAGAAAGCATTAATCTTTGCATACTGTAAACTTTTTTCTTTTTCAAACTCTGATAATAATTTTTTAGAGTTCAATCCCAACTTTTCTGCAAACTGTTCTATTTTTTCATAAGGAATAACACTGATCCCAATTTTGTATCTTTGATATTGGCGAATGGAAACAATCCCAGCAACAAATTCTTCCTGAGAAACATTTCTACCATGTCTAATTTTTTCTAAGTAAGTGCAAAGCTCCATTGAGTTCATAATGTTTTCCTTCAAATGCGACATATATGCGCTTTAATATTTCGAATAATAATTGTATTGTATTTATGAGGTGAATGAAAATGAAAAAAATTATATTATTATTTGTTATGTTATTTGGATTAGGATTTTTTACAGTTAAAGCAAGCGACGTTACTACTACAGTTACTGAACCTGCATTATTAGATTTTGCTGATTCTGGTGAACCTGAATATATATTATTCTTAGATTTTGCTGATTCTGGTGAACCTGAATATATATTGTTCTTAGATTTTGCTGACTCTGGTGAACCTGAATACATTTTAATGTTAAGAGCTAGAACTCCATTTGGCTTTGAAAGATTTCACGATTTTGAAGATTCTGGCGAACCTGAATTCTTCACATACATGATTGCTTAGCAAAATCAATATTTTAAATTAATATAGTGCAACAAAATTATATCATATAATGCCTAATATAGAGGCGGTCTTTCATAATCACTATATTATAATATACTATTATACTAAAAATCAATGTTATAAAGCCTTTTCTATAAAAAAAATAAATACTAGCCTAATAAGCTATAAGTGTGGTAATTCTTAAAATGGGTTTAAAAAAATAAATTACGATTCAATAATTTATTTTTTTCCCATATATAAAGGTAAAATCTTTCTTATTTTGCTGTTTTCTTTAAAATCACCAGTAACTGAGTGCATGATTGCACTCCGTTTTCTATAATGTATTGCTTAATATGTTCTCCTTCAAGAAGATGCCCTTCTTGTTTTTCTTTTGGTAGTCTATTAATTAAGAAGTCTACTGTATTTGCAAATCCTTCTACTTCTTCTATAGTCATCGTTTCCTTGGGCACAATCATATCCCAATAATCAACTACTAAAAACGTGGAATGTTCTCTTATAACCTTTAAGATTTCTGACCTATTATAAGTATCATGATGAGTATAACCAATTTCTCGATCAAGCTTGGCACTAAAATGATGCAATAATTTATGACTTATTTGTTGATCCGTGAGATTATCTTTCATCATTTCATTTATTAATAAATATCCACCCGGCTTAACCAATGCTTCCATAGCTAAAAATGTAGTTTTTATATCTTCTAAATGATGCAGCGAATTGGATAGACATACCATATCAAAAGATTCTACTTCGTATCCGGTTTCTAAGATATCTCTTTTCTCAATTTTGATTTTGTTGTTTTGTTCAAAATATTTCGAAGCATTTTGAACAACTCGTTCGATGATATCAATACCGACTATTTCTTGATAATCTTGATCTAGATGATCTATTAAATCAATGAAGTTTCCATTTCCAGTTCCAACATCTAAAATTTTACCATTTGGGATATTTTTAAAAAAAGCCTTTAAACGTTCCATTTTTCCTCCATATTTCAGTGCATATTAAGATTATACATGATTCTTTTTTCAAATTAAACTATTTTTTTATCAATTACCTCTCAAAACACAAAATGTTATATGTTATAATGATTACAATATTACAGGAGGAAGTATAGTAATATTTTACTACTATGCAGATAAATTATGAAGAAATTCGATTATGTCTTTGTTTCAGTTTTTATTGTAATCATTTTGATTCTTGCTATTCCTTTTACAAGAAATGGACTGGAAACCGCAACTGAAAATTACCCCTATCTAATGGGGTTTGTAAAAACCTCGATTTTGGCATCTATGGGAGAATTATTAGCAGGTAGAATTAGTACTGGCAAATATTTTTGTAGAAAAGGTGTATTACCAAGGTTTATCATTTGGGGCCTGTTAGGAATGGGATTTGTTCTAATGTTTAAAGTGTTTGCTTTGGGCGTTGTTGGAGCGATGGATTCCGGTATTCTTCCTAATGTTACTAATACTGGTTTTCTTGGAAACTTATACCGAGCATTTATGATCAGTTTGATAATGAATCTTGTATTTGCACCAACATTTATGATATTACATCGAATTACAGATACGTTCATTGATTTGAAGAATTCTAATCAAAAAGAGAAAGTATCTTTAAGTTTAGTTATCCAAACAATTGATTGGAAGTATTTTTTTGGATTTATAGTTTTGAAAACCATTCCAATATTCTGGATACCAGCACATACCATTACATTTTTATTACCAGAAAACTACAGAGTGTTAATGGCTGGCTTTTTGTCCATTGCCTTAGGTTTGATTTTAACATTATCTAAAATGAAATCTCATAAAGGAGACTTAATTGAAAACATATCGTAAAGAACTGTGGTTCAATACTTCGAATCGAAGAGAGTATATTAATATAACCAATCAGGTGCAACAAGTTATTCAGGAAAGCGGGATTTTGGAAGGCTTTGTTTTGGTGAATGCTATGCACATTACTGCTTCCGTTTTCATTAATGATGATGAGAGAGGTTTGCACCGAGATTTCGAAGTGTTTTTAGAGAAGATTGCTCCAGAAAAACCACATAGTCAATATTCTCATAATGGTTATGAGGATAATGCTGATGCACATATTAAACGACAAGTATTTGGTAGAGAAGTTGTTTGTGCGGTTACAAATGGATTATTAGATTTTGGACCTTGGGAACAAATTTTCTATGGGGAGTTTGATGGTCTGCGTAATAAGAGAGTATTAGTGAAAATAATTGGAGAATAAACAACACGGCATTAGTGTGCCGTTTTTTTGTTGTTATTTATGTAAAACATGAATATTTATTCATATTTTTCAATAAGCTATTGCAAATTCATTTTTAGTTTGATACAATTATAAAAAATAAGAAAATGTTTAGGGGGAAAACATGTCATATTTACTGTACATTGCATGTGGTTTAAGCTTATTAGCAATCATTTATGCTTTTTTTCTTTATCGCAAGGTCCTGCAGGCTCCTGCTGGTGAAGAAAGTGTCAGAAAGATATCTGGTTTCATAAAAGAAGGTGCAAATGCCTTTATGAAACGAGAATATCTGATTATTGCAATTTTTGTTGTATTAGCCTTTTTTGTTATTTGGGTATCTCCTCTTGGATTAGGAAGTGCAATCGCCTTTGTTTTGGGGGCAATATTCAGTGCTTCAGCTGGTCTTATTGGGATGAAAAGTGCAACAGATGCAAATTGCCGTACCACTACTGCTGCTCAGCATCATGGAATGCAAAGAGCGCTAGGCGTTGCCTTTAAAGGTGGAGCCGTTATGGGTATGGCAGTTGTCGGTTTTGGCTTGTTAGGAGTAATTATTGTCTTCTCTATTGCAAATCAGTTTCTTGATATTGAAGCTTATAAGGCCGTAGAAATTGCTGCTGGTTATTCTTTAGGAGCTTCTAGTATTGCTTTATTCGCTCGTGTTGGTGGTGGAATCTTTACAAAAGCCGCTGATGTTGGAGCAGATTTAGTTGGGAAAATTGAAGCAGGAATACCAGAAGATGATCCTAGAAATCCAGCGGTTATTGCAGACAATGTTGGAGACAATGTTGGTGATGTTGCTGGTATGGGTAGTGACTTATTAGAATCCTATGTAAGTTCTATTATTGGAGCAGCAACGATTGGAGCTTTATGGTTCAGTACTAATGGTGTCATATTTGTTTTAATTGTAGCTGGATTTGGAATTTTATCTTCCATTATCGGAACATTATTTGTTAGAGGAAAAGAAGGTTCAAATCCTCATAGAGCATTGAAACTAGGAACTTATTCCAGTGCAGCAATGTTTGTTCTAATTGTATTTTTATTGAATTTTTATTTTGTTAAAGAAGGTATATTTGTAGTTTCAGAAAATCTAAAATATGTTTATGGTCCTTTTTATGCCGTAATCATTGGATTGGCTGTTGGCTTGTTTATCGCATTTATTAGTGAATACTATACTTCCGCGGAATATCGTTACGTGAAAGAGATTGCAAAACAATCGGAAACAGGGCACGCTACAAATATTATTAGTGGCCTAGCAACTGGTATGCAAAGTACTGCTTTTCCTGTAATCATGATTGCAATAGGTACAGTATTTGCTTTCCATTTCGGAGGATTATATGGCATTGGTCTAGCAGCGGTTGGAATGCTTGGAACAGCTGGTATGACGGTATCCGTAGATGCCTATGGACCAATCGCTGATAACGCTGGAGGAATTGCTCAAATGGCGAAATTAGATGAAAGCGTGAGAGATATAACCGATGAACTTGATAGTGTTGGTAATACAACAGCAGCGATTGCAAAAGGATTTGGTAGTGCTGCTTTAACCGCATTAGCGTTATTTAGTGCCTTCACTCAAGCGGCTGGATTAACTGGTATTAACATTACAAAACCAAATGTGATTTCTGGATTGATGATTGGTGGTATGTTATCGTTCTTGTTTAGTTCCTTAACCATTAAAAGTGTTGGTAGAGCCGCAAACAAAATGATTGATGAAGTCAGAAGACAATTTAGAGATATGCCTGGGATCATGTTGGGTACAGAGATTCCAGATTACGCAGAATGTGTTACTATTTCTACCGATGCAGCATTAAAGGAAATGATTTTACCTGCTCTTCTTACAATAGCAACTCCGTTGTTTGTAGGATTTATATTTGGAGCGGAAGCGCTAGGTGGAATGCTAGCCGGGACATTCATAACTGGAATCATGTTAGCGATATTTATGGCAAACAGTGGTGGAGCTTGGGACAATGCAAAAAAATTCATTGAATCCGGAAAACACGGTGGCCGAGGTAGTTTGGCACATCAAGCTGGAATCACTGGAGATACGGTAGGTGATCCATTGAAAGATACCGCTGGACCAGCAATTGATATCTTAATTAAATTAATGACAACAATCAGTTTGGTATGTGCAACATTATTTGGATCAGGTCTGATTTAA
>CAZSVN010000054.1:3873-7684 GCA_964610285.1 uncultured Candidatus Izemoplasmatales bacterium | reverse complement strand
ACCCCGACAATAGAAGAGGCATTTTAATCAATGCGTTTGATAATGATCCTGTTATATTTACGTCCTATAACAAAGAATATTATCCAAGTCTATTAGAACAATATGGATTTACAAAACAGCGTGATACATTTAGTATTAAACCTGTTATTTCAGAATCTAGTGAAAAAAGATTAAATGCATTAGGCACATTTTTTGAAAAAAGATATAATATCGATGTAGATAATATTAATTTTAAGAAAGTGGATGCTGAAATTAATGATATTCATAACATATTGTTAGAAGCAGATAATGAACATATTTATCAAGAAGCACCGACAATTGATTTGATTAGAGACGTGGCTAAAAATCTCAGACTATTTCTAGACAAAAGGATTATTAAAATAGCCAGAGAAAGAGACACACTAAAACCAGTTGGGTTTACCTTTTGTTTGTTGGACTTTAATCAAGTCTTTAAGAAGACAAAAGGGAAACTAAGACCGATTAAATTATTACTAGGTAAAAGAAAAATAACCAAAGCAAGAGGTATGATGCAATATGTAATTCCAAAATATCAAGGGACTGGGTTAATTGGTTATATGTATAAAAAGATTTACGATGATTTCAAAGTGATGGGTATCACCGATTTTGAAGCTGGAACCATGATGGAAGGAAACACCAAAACTTTAACCTCATTTTCTAAATTCGGAGGAGACATCTTTAAAACGTATCGATTATATGGAAAGGAAATACAAGCATGATAAAAGACATACTGCAAATAATTTTAATATTTGTGATTCCTTATTTAATTATCAGATTTAAAGAATTTAAACCGACAAAAATATTTGGAACTATCGGAATGGCCTATTTTTTTGGCCTTATTGTTGCATTAGTCATATTCTTGTTGAATAAACTAAATATTGATATACATTTAAATACAGACATAGGTGAAATTGGCTCTTACGCTGCGATTGCAATAGGAATCCCATTGTTGTTATTTGGAGCGAATTTGCACGAAGCAAGGAAATTATCCAAAATGGTGTTAAAATCATTCCTTGCATTGATTGTATCCGTTGTTCTTGTAACATCTATTACATTCTATTTTCTTGGTAAATCTATTGAATATGGAGATGTATTATCCGCTGCTGCTGTGGGATTATACACCGGTGGAACACCAAACTTAAATGCTATAACGAATATATTCGGGCTAAACTCAGAGTTGATTGCTCTTGCTAATTTATCTGATATTATAATTGGTGCTGTTTTCTACATTTTTCTATTATTATTAGCGAAGCCATTGATAGACAAAATATTACCAAAAAGTTGCGACACGAATTATTTGACTGAAGATTCTAATATGAAAAATACGGAAGATTTCAATATTAAAGATTTTAAGACTTCAAAACGATTATTTAAAGCATTCTTGATTGCATTTGGTATGACTGCTCTTGGTGCTGGAATCGGAATTGTAGCTTGGATTGTTGCTGGGCAAGAAGAGGGTAGAATGTTGGATTTTCTAGTTCCTCTGATGTTAATCGGAGTCACTATTTTTGGGATTATAGGCTCCTTTAATAAAAGAATACGAGAAACAGAAGGAACCAATATTTTAGGTCATTTTCTAATTTTAGTTTTCTCATTTTCACTTGCTTCATCTGTTGATTTTTCCAAATTAATAGGTGGTAATTTTGGAGATTTAATATTGTTGTATGGAATTATCACAATAGGTTCATTTATCGTTCATTTAGGATTTGCTAGATTATTAAAAGTTGATAGTGATTGTATGATTGTTACAGCTACTGCGGGTATTTATGGACCAGCTTTTGTTCCAGCAATTACAAAACAATTAAAAAATGATAGTTTGACTGTACCTGGATTGATTTGTGGATCCATTGGTTATGCTCTTGGAACCTTTTTGGGAGTAGGGTTAGGTTTATTGTTTGCGCTAGGAATGTAAAAACATTCCTTTTTGTTTAAAGACATTGCAATAATATACAATATACACTAAAATGTTATCATAAGAACTTTTTATAGGAGGGCAATAATATGCCATATCAAAACAAGTATTTAGAATTACTGAGTAAGGACTATCCTTCTGTACAAACAGCGAGTGTAGAATTAATCAATTTAAGAGCGATTTTGAATCTTCCTAAAGGGACAGAGATCTTCATTACCGATATTCATGGAGAATACGATGCTTTCAATCATTATTTGAAAAATGCATCTGGTATTATTAAAGAGAAAATTGATTTGATATTCCATGATATGCCTGAGATTAAACAAAATCGATTAGCATTTTTTATCTATTACCCTACGGATATGTTAAATAAATACAGGAAGAAACTAGAGAAAGAAGAATTCAATAAAATTCTTCGTGAACAATTGTTCTTAATGATTGATTTAGCTAAGAATATTATTACCAAATATACCAAGAGTAAAGTACGGAAAACCATCCCAAAAGAATTTGAGTATGTTATTCAAGAATTAATCTACGAATCCAATTCTCATGAGGATAAAGAAAAGTATTACAATGCAATTATAGATGCGATTTTTGAGACCAAAAGAGAAAGCAAATTTATTGTTCAATTGAGTAGATTTATCCGTAATTTAGCGGTAGATAGACTGCATATTGTTGGAGATATATTTGACCGCGGGCCAAGCCCACATCTTGTAATGGAAAAAATATATAAAATGAAAAACGTGGATATTCAATGGGGTAATCATGACATTTCCTTTCTAGGTGCAGCAAGTGGATCCCAAGTAATGATAGCCAATGTGATACGAATCGCAGCTAGATATAACAACTTAGATTGTTTTGAAGATGGCTATGGAATTAACTTAATTCCTTTGGCTAGAATGGCGGATAAATTTTATAAAAATGATCCATGTACACAGTTCATTCCAAAAGGATTCGGATCTAGATATCAAAAAGATGAAGATTTAAGTTTTGTAGCGAGAATACATAAAGCAATAAGTATTATACAGTTCAAATTAGAATATGAAGTTATAATGAGAAATCCAGATTTCCATATGGAAGATCGAAATCTATTGGAAAAAATTGATTTCGATAAAAATACGATTACAATAAATGGTGAGGAATTTGATTTACTGGATAACCATTTTCCCACTGTAAACTCTAAGCATCCATACCGATTAACGAAAGAAGAAAAACTCGTTATTGAACATCTAACTCAACTATTCTTACACAATGAAATGCTTCAAAAGCATGCAAGATATCTAATGCAAAATGGTTCTATGTATTTAAAATATAATAACAATTTATTATTCCATGCGGCAGTTCCTCTAACTGAGAACCGCCAGTTTATGAGGCAAAAAGTGGATGGATTGATTTATTATGGAAAAAATTTATTTGATATATATGAACAAAAAATTAGACATGCATATTTAAATAGATATGAAAAGAACAATATCGACACCGACTATTTCTTCATGTTGTGGCAAGGATCAACTTCTCCTTTATTTGGTAAAAACATGATGAGAACCTTTGAACGATATTTTATCAAAAGCAAGAAAGCTCACGATGAAATTGTTAATCCATATTATTTGTATCGGGAAGAAGAACAAGTGCTAAAAATGATTTATGATGAATTTGAACTAGATTTTAAAAAATCAAAAATTGTAAAAAAAACTCCTTCAGGGTTGCAACCCCTCCCTCTTTTTTCATAATGAATGGTTTATTCAGTTCATCTTCGCTTATTTTCATATTTTTTAGCCCACCCCAAAACTCCTTCTGGTTCGTGCAGCAATTGAAATCATCTCTGCTCTGATTTAATAGGCATGTAAGGTCAAAATTAGTATTATGAGCAGAAGCAGGCAG
>CAZSVN010000054.1:0-3863 GCA_964610285.1 uncultured Candidatus Izemoplasmatales bacterium | reverse complement strand
ATCCATATTATTTGTATCGGGAAGAAGAAGAAGTGCTAAAAATGCTTTATGATGAATTTGAACTAGATTTTCAAAAATCAAAAATTGTAAATGGTCATGTTCCACTCGATATTACTAAGGGAGAACAAGTGGTTCTCGCAAACAAACGAATTTATAGTATTGACGGTGGTATGTCTAAGGAATACTCCAATAAAACGAATATCGGTGGATATAGTTTAATCTCGGATTCCCATGCATATTTTTTAGTATCTCACGAACGATTTGAAAATTACTATAAACTAATTGATGAAGAAAAAGATATTATATCCGTCACTAGAGCAGAAGAACTCAATAATAGAAGGACTTATGTGTACGATACGAACACAGGTCGAAAGATTCAAGAACGCATTGATGACTTAAGAGATCTTTTACGAGCATATAGAGATGGTAATATTAAAGAAAAATACGATCAGGACCTATAAAAAAGACCACGCTCAACGCGTGGTTTTGTATTTATATTTGATAATTACATTGTTTGAGCAAGCATTTTTAAAGTATTTTTAATAATTTCATAACCTTTTTTGGTGTCTGAAATTTTTAAGACACTTTTCTCGATAGGACACTGCCCATCTTTGGATCTATTCAATATCTTCGGAACTATGTCTAAATATTCAATGTGCATCTTGTAATCTCGGGCTAATTCTAGAGCTGGTTTGCTAATAATAGGTGTATGAATAGAAACAGCACCTATTAATTTTGCAAGCAAAACAGCACCTCTTCCCATAATAGAATCAATGACTACTAAATCGCTATGATTTCCGAGATACTGATCATAAAAATCAAGCATAGGTGCTACACCTTTTTTAATAGAAGTAAAAATAATGTCTCCTTTGTGCATAATAATACAAGTTGCATTCTTTTCTTTCAATAAATCAAATAGATTATTCATATATATTTATACCTCTTTCAATCAGCATTATGATTGGTGGAATTAGAATCAATTGTACAACGATGCCCGGTATCCCAGGAGAAAACATAGCGATTGATCCAAAAATTAATGGATTCCCTAAACCAAATAATTTTAGAAGAATAGTAGTGACCAGTAAAGCAACAAGCATACCTGATATTTTTGAAATACCAAGAGCAATATAGATATTTAAATGTTTGTTTCTATATAAATATGCACTGACTATTGCATATGTTACCAACTCAAATATCATGTATGCTGCGATCAAAGTTGGAGGCATCCCTAACATCATACCAACACCAACGCTAATAATAGCAATAATTATACCACTTTGCATACCAAGCAACATAGAACCTATGAAAACCGGAAGATGCATCGGTAGGAGAATAGAACCTAAAGTTGGTCCACCAAAAAAATGAATCGATTGAGGAAGTACGATACCAATCGAGGCGAACATTGCAGTGAGAATTATTTTTCTTGTTTTCATAATACCACATATAATTAAAACTGTAAGAATAACAGGATTAAATATGTCTCCTTCCTCGGACAAAAATCTATTTTTGGATTTAATAGGTATTCGTGTTTATGCTTATTTTAGATATATAAAAAGCAATTTTTATTGCTTATATTATAGAAGATATTTGAAAAAAATTCAATTACTTCATTTTCAGAATGAAGTTAAGACGTATAATGAATTTCTTCATTCATATCGCAAATAAAAATAGGTACCATTTAGATGTTCAAAACAATACCTATTTCATTTAATAAATCATCCAGTTAAATAGAATAAATTCATACATACATATGATATATTAACCGTTAACGAGTTTCTTTCTGATTTTTGTTGAGAAATAATCAATAATCACGACAACTACTATAATACCCCATAAAGCAGCAGCAGTATCTCTCCATCTACCTGCAAACATAGCGGTGTTAAGTGTAACCCCAATACCACCTGCAGCTAAAATACCTAAAACAGTTGCATTCTTAACGTTAATTTCAAAACGATAAATAACTACAGATATAATGCTTGCAGATAATTGAGGTAATATTCCATGTCTGATTTTTTGTAATCCGGTAGCGCCTAGCGCATCCAAGGACTGCAAAATTCCCGGATCGATATCTTCAATTGCTTCAATATATAGTTTAGATATCATACCAATAGATAACACTCCAATTGTTAATACACCAGTCATTGGACCAGGGCCACTCACTCTAATAAACATCAAAGCTGTTAAGAAAAATGGGAATGATCTAATTACAGTTATTATCGTATTACCTATAACATTAAATTTACCTACAATATTCTTAGCAGTTAGGAAAGCAAAAGGAACTGCTAATATTGCACCAAGTATAGTTCCTAAGAATGCTATACCTATTGTTTCAAACATTAAATATGGAATTCCATCAACTGATGTTGAGAATAAAAGGTTCCATGAAGGGTTAAAGAAAGCTTTAATAATATTTGAAGCAATCGTACCTCCATCAATATCAGAATCTGGTCTAATTAAAACTGGATAACTCCAAATAATAAGCGCTAAAACTAAAATGAATATTATAATAATTCTAACTGTATTTTTAGGACGTTCTTCATAAACTTGTTGTACTGTCTTCATCATGTTAACCTCCCTCTTAGATATTGAGAAATGTTTTGAACGATTAAGACAACCACTAGAAGAGCAAGTACTATTAACCCTACATCTCCATATTTTTGCAATGCCATTTGATCATTCATTATTCTACCAATACCACCTGCATTTACGAAACCAAGAATTGCTGATGCACGTAGATTAATTTCAAAATTGTATAAAACAATCGACAAAAATCTTCCCATTATTTGAGGAACGACTGCAGCTCTAAACGCTTGAAGTTTGGTAGCTCCAGAAGCTTCAATAGCAATAAATGCTCCCATATCAGTTGTTTCGATTATCTCATACATCATTTTTGTAATAATTCCAAATGTAAATAAAATGGTTGCTAAAACACCTACAAAAGGGCCGTATCCAAATATATACGAGAAAATCATTGCATAGACTAATGTAGGAAAGGTCCTAACTATTGATAAGAAAAACTTAATGATAGATGGAACTTTGCTTTTCCCTAAAATATTTTGTGATGCGAGGATAGCGAAGGGAATTGCAATTAATGCCCCGACAGCGGTACCAATTACAGCAATTCTAATTGTATCTGCCATTGGAGCAAAAATATTATCAATGTATGACACATTGAATTCTAGGATCATATCCTTTATAATCGTGAAGAAGTTTTTAAAATTACTAAAAAATCTTACAACACCGCTTTGCCCGACGATACCAAAATTTCTAAAAAATTTGCTAACAATCATGTTCCAAAAGAAAGCGAAAACACCTATTGTTAAAATAATTGCAAAAACCGAGTAAGAGAAAGGTTTTACAATCTTCGAACCATCACTCAATACTGTTGTTCTTTTTAATTCATTTCTTTTTGCAAGAGTTTTAAAATAGTTACTGATCTTTGAACATAATGTCTTCATCTGTTAGTTCTCTCCCGTAAATATTTTTTAAGATATCCTCCGTTACATTTTTAGTAGAACCATCATAAACAATTTCTCCGGCTCTGATTCCAATTACTCTAGTCGCATATTTCAAAGCTAAATCAACATGATGCATATTAACAAGAATTGTAATATTTTCGTTTTTGTTAATACGTTGAAAGTCGCTCATTATTTGGTTAGCTGTAATTGGGTCTAGTGATGCAACTGGTTCATCAGCTAATATAATTGAAGGTATTTGAGCAAGCGTTCTTGCGAGAGCAACACGCTGTTGCTGACCACCTGAAAGTTGGTCAGCTCTAATATATGCTTTTTCTAGGATTCCAACCTTATTTAAAGCATCTAAAGCTAATAATTTATCTTTTTTTGAAAAAAGACCAAAGGTAC
>CAZSVN010000053.1:0-7997 GCA_964610285.1 uncultured Candidatus Izemoplasmatales bacterium | reverse complement strand
GTATATATTCTTTTAATGTAAATCCAGTAATCATTGTGAACGTTTTAGAAAAATAGTAATAGGAGACATTGCATTCTTTTGCAATATCTTCAAGAACTATATCTTCTGATATATGTCTTTCAATATAGGCAGTAGCTCGATTAATCATTTCAAACCAATTCATTGTTTCACCTCAAATATATTAACTCATTTGTTTTTGAAATATAAGAATCTAAGTAGGTTTTGAAGTAAGATTGTAATCTAAAGCAAAATAATTCACGCATTCTAAATAATATAATTTTGATAATAAACTTATCAACATATTTAAATTATATCATTTTCTCTGCAATATATAAAACTTCGATATATAATCACGTTTCAAACTTTAATAAGCAAATTTTAAAAATGTATATGATTTAAGCAACCGAAATATTTGTTGAAAGCAGATGTTTTATGGTATATTTAGTCTATGATTTAACATATCACAAACATGTGACCTGAAAGAGGTGATACAATGATTAACTCCATTTACAAAAGGACGAGCACAAGAACCTATAAACATGAAATGTTGTCTGAAGAAGAAATAAAGGAAATTATGGATGCGATACATTCACATCAAGTGATTAATGGTCCCTTTGGAAATAATTTTGATTTTACATTTAACCTAAATAATTCAAAACTTGATCAAGGACAAAAAATTGGTACTTATGGGCTCATAAAGAATGTTCCAGCATTTGTTGGTGGTGTTTCTAAAAATACAATGGAATCTATTATTGATTTTGGATTTGTATTTGAACATCTCATATTAGAGTTGACCACAAAAGGTTTTGATACTTGTTGGTTAGGCGGAACATTTAAACGGAAAGAATATCGCGAACAATTATTAGAAAATGAAATCATTCCTGCGATTTCTCCCGTTGGTCATAGAGCAAAAAAAAGAGCGTTAGTAGATATTGCTATGAGAAAAATGGCTGGTGCTAAGAAGCGCTTGCCTACAAGCATTTTATTTAAGCAATATCTGAATGAATTGCCAGTTGATATGACGATCAAATCTTCGATTAATACTTGTCTGGAATTGGTTCAACTGGGGCCTAGCGCTTCCAACAAGCAACCTTGGAGACTCTATGTAGATAATGATATTATTCACTTCTATATAGAACGCACAAATAAATATCCTTCTGTTTCTTTAGGTTACGATATTCAAGCGTTAGATATTGGGATAGCACTCTGTCATTTTTCGATTGGGTTGCATCATTTTGAGAAGACTTTCCATTTTCAAAAATTAGAACAAGTAAAAACTTTTTCCAATCAGGATTATATTCTTTCCATCCAAATCGGTTCTTCAATATAAATAAGTTATAAAAAAAATGATACAAAAATTTATTGTATCATTTTTTCTTATGTCTATATAAATATTATTATTCATTTTGAGTTTTTAAAAAAGCATAAAAATCGTTTTCTAAATCATCATTTTCTTTTGAAACATTTCCAACAGGCGAAGCTAAAATTGTAAATTCTTCTTCTCCATCAAGCCCAAATATAGAATCACACAATTGTCCATTGAAAGCACCTATAGCACATGTTCCAAGTCCAATCGATACCGAAGCAATATATAGATTTTGGCAAACATGCCCTATATCTACTAATATAATTCTGTGAGAAAAGCAAGAATATCTCCATTCAGTACGATAAGGAACCACACTCCAAAAAAAGATAACATTTGCTTTGGACGCCCAACTTTGCCCTGCTAAGGCTTTCGTTACAGATTTGTCTGGATGTTTAATCTTACCTAAAAATTCTATTTCATGAGTTAGAGGTAAATAATGATATGCCCCTGCTTCTAGATTCTCAATGTTCTTAACGGTAAAATAGGTTTCAAATTCATGTCTTGCACCACCGCTTGGTACTGTTCTAAGTGTTGCATAATTGTTTCCTCTAATACTTTTGACACCTTGCGTTGTCCAAAGCAAATAAGATAATTGTAAAAGATTCATCGTATTTTCTGTATAGACTCTATGACTTTGTCTTTTATTTAATACATTTAAAACACTTGGATCAATTGCTAAATCCTCAAAGTTCATCGGAAGAGGTATTTGCGAAGAAGTCATTTTTTCTTTTGCAAGTGGCGGTTGTGGTAATTTCTTTTGTTGATCGCTTAACTCCTTTACTCCAAAATCATTAAATTTTAAAAACTCCCTGCAATGCATGATTAATTTTTTTACTTTTTCACTTGGCATAGTATAATCTCCTTTTCCTTTTCAAAACATAAACTTATAACATAGAAAGTCCAAAAAACATTTTTTAGAACTTTATATAATTAAATTCTTATAATAGATTCAGTTTATTTATATCTACCATACCTTTATCATTTAAAGATCCGTCTTTTGCATGCACATACATTACTTCTCCAACAAACATTTCATGAGATCCTGTTTTAATAGAATCAACAACTTTGCATTCAATTGCTACAGGACATCCTTCCAAAATCCCTGCATTCACTTTTAATGCATCTTTTACTTTCACATTATGATCTTTCAGTTTATCAGAATCTTTTCCTGATAACGTACCACATATTCTATATAATTCAGTCTGAGATTTATCCAGTAGATGCACAACAAAATTCCCGTTTTCTTTCATCATATGGTAGGAAAATCTTGTTGGAACAATACCTACCATAATCATTGGCGGGTCATAACTGCAATTGCAAGCATAAGCAACAACTAATGCATTATCCCTACCTTCTTTATCTCGGACCGAAACTACTATATTTGGCTTTTGAGCCAAACCATTTTTTTTATTTGCTTCCACATACATATATTTTCCTCCTGATGATGTTATTTAATTTCTATATAAAAACTATATTCTATCAATGTTGTGTAACTAAAAAAATTTACTCTTCTCCAAATGACATAAAATATACTTCATATCCGCCTTTTTCCACAAAACAAATATAGGATAATTCATTTGGTAATCCAAGTTTATAAACAACATAAAATTTATCAGTGTTATTATAATACACTAAATATTTGTTGTTAAAAAGCCTTGAAAATATACTTAATTCTGGTTTCAAAGCATAAAGAGCAGCATTTGCAGCATCTTCATTGCTCCATATTCTAATATCACCTTCGTACAATGAATAAATAGAATTCAAATCTGTATCTAAAGGAAATTCAGGGCCTGGTGTTATACGCACTACAATCACTTCGGGTTGATTCATAACAGACACTCGAGAGAAAAATAATCCCCCAAACAAACAAACTATCACGCCAACAAGAGCGAAATCAATAATCCTTTTCTTCTTGATTTCTAGTCTTAATTGATTTTGAGCTTCTTCGAATTTATAAGGTCTTCCTGCAATTACACTTAAAATACTAATTAAAGTAACAGAAAAATACGGAAAAATTTTAAAACTCATATCTGGTGTTGATATTTTTAAAAATTGCCTTATCTTACCTCTCTGAATATCTATGTTCTCGATATCTTTGATAAACACTTTCTTCTTTCTTAACATCCAATGTTGATATACAATAAACTCATCATTTATTATTAATTTTGTTCCAAAAAAGCGCAGAGTAAATATTATAAACAGAACTGTTAAAGTAATCAAATATGGATTAAAAATACTTTCTTCATTTATGATAAGTAATAAGATGAAAAAAAGAGCAAACATTCCCATGCTCGTTGGTATACTCCATCTGGTTCGAAGTTTTATCTTCATATTGACCTCCTCGTGTATTAATCAAAATTATTATATCATAAAATATCAGCAAGTAAAATTTTTGTTATAAATTGTATTGTTATCCATATCTTTCAATAAAACCCTTCTGTTAACTGAGCTATATTTGATTATCAGAATTAATCATATCGTCATAAAATTGCTTATTTATCGGATAGGATTTAAAAGCCAAAATAGAAGCAACATGTCCTAAAGCTGGAATAATGATAACCATAAAGAAGAAAGCCCAGAATGCTTTTGGCGACAAAGGCATATTCGGATAATAATTAATATAATATAAAACACCCGCCAAGATTAACCCGCTCAGTGATGACATCAACTTATCAATCAATGAAAAAGTCGTACCAACCACAGACGGAACATATTGTTTGTTAATATAAAACTCATAGTCAGCAACATCGGCTATCATTGGTAAAACATTTGCAGATGCAAGTGCTGTAGCAAAGATTATTGCGACTAAACAACTTATTAAAAGCCATTGTAAATTTGCAGTAAATGGTTGAATTACAATAATTACAATCGGGAAGAATAGTCCAAGATAAGTTCCAATTAAAAAGCTTTTCTTTCGATCAAACTGTTGTGCAACAACAGTACCAATAATTACCCCAAGGATTCCAAATCCCAAACCCCAGGATGCTACTACCTTCTGTACATCAATGTCTCCCACCGTATAAATAAAGAAATAAGCCATGCTTGTTGCGGTAATAAGCTGAGCAAGCTTGTTCGTTCCAGCAGCTACAATTAATCTTCTAAGTGGTTTATTATTTTTGATTAAATTTATAATTGCTTTTAATGTAATTTTTTTGGACTTTTTTTCAAGGTTAATATAATTTATCGGTTTATCAGCGTTTCTCAAACTCACAACAGACAAAATTGTAAGAAATAGATTTAAAGTAACAATTATAATTGCTAAATTTCTATAACCGATAGAATTAGCAAAACCACCATCAAAAGATTTGACATAAGAAATAGATGTTATTAAAAATACACCATAGAATAAATAAGAAAACCCAGCTAAAAGTGAGCCCAACAATGGTCTTTGATATTGATCATTGGTTAATATGGTCTGTGCACTTCTTGTGCAAGCTGATTGGAATGTATAACCGATAATATAAAATACATACCAAAACATAATCCAAATATACATTAAAATATTAGAATCAAATTTAACAAAACCACCAAATATAGCAAGAATACCTAAATTTAAAGTGATTGATCCAATCACTATAAACGGTCGATATCTACCAAATCGAGTGGTAGTTTTATCTATTAATGTACCAATTAAAGGATCTGTAATAGCATCAAAAACACGACTAAAAGTGAAGATAAATCCAGCAACTACTCCGGATAGAAGTAAATTATCAGTCATCATCAACGTAAAGAAAACTGCTATTAAATTAAAACTCGCAGTTGTTGCGGTTTCATTTCCACTAAAAAGCAATAGGTTAATGTTGCTTGTTTTTATCCTGGCTTTCATTTAAATATAAAACCCCTATCATTAAATGTACTTTTATTTCATTAACATTATAACATTTTTTAATAGAGAATATTTAATGTTAGTAATGATTTTCAACTAAAATAAAAATCAATAACAATAAGATACTCGATTAAAGTTTTTTATCTGACTCTATTAATTTTCTAATCATTCACTTTACTTCATTCATTTGTTATAGGCACTATGCCACGTAATAAAAAAAGCCAAAAAATGGCTTCAATTTTATTTGTTTTCTTTCGCCTTCTTTGTTTCGTGATATTCTTTTTCAGAATTGACTTCCCAAATAATTGACTTTTTTAAATCTGGATTCTTAATGCAGTTAACAGCTTCTATTGCTGTTAACATAGAATGATCCATATTATTATAACGGTGTTGCCCATTGCGACCAACGCAGTAAAGATTATCTATTTGTATAAGAAAATCTTTAATTATTGGAAAGTCAGAATATGAATCAAAATAAGCTGGATAAGCTTTTGGCATTTTTATTTGGAAAGAATCCATAACGTTTTCTCTATCGATTATATCCATTGATACTAACTCACCAATGGCAAAATCAATAAATTCTTTCTCTTTCATAGCCCACAAAGAATCATCTTCGTTAGCAAAATACTCTAATCCTATCCATATTTTTTTTTCAAAGTCGTCGACCATATATGGAGACCAGTTATTAAAAATCTGAATTCTTCCAAGTTTCACATTTCTTTCTTGAACATATATCCAACAATCCGGAACTAAATTATTATATGTTTTAAAATTAGAATGGTTTTTTAGCTTAATTTTATCCAATAACAGCCCTACTGTTATAAAATCTCTATAAGGTAATTTTTTTGCAGTTTCGCTGATACTTTGTGGCGCATTTTCTAGGCCAGAAACAAGATCTTTGATTGCCATTGATGAAAAATAGTAATCTGCAGTTTCTTCCACAGTTTCTTTTCCTGTCTTTATTGTAATAAACTTAATATTGTTGTTTACTAAATTAAATCCTTGTACTTCAGAGTTAAAAACTATTTTTCCACCCATTTTAACGATTTCTTCTGCCATTTTTTCATACATTTGACCAGGTCCTCTTTTGGGATAATAATAGCTTTCAATTAATGATGTTTCTACTTTACTTGATTTCCTTCTAAATGGTTTTGAAAGCGCAGAATAAATAGCTTTAAAAAGTGATAATCCTTTTACTCTTTGAGCTCCCCACTCCGCTGCTATTTCACTTGGGTGTCTCCCCCAAACTTTCTCTGTGTAGTGTTCAAAAAACATTTGATATAATGGTTTGCCAAATCGATTTATATAAAAATCTTCTAGATTATTTTCTTTCCGTTTAAATATACTCGAAAAGATATACCCAAAACCGGCTTTCATAGTTTTGAGGAATCCCAAATTCTTAATGGTTGAAAATTTAAGAGTAATTGGATAATCAAAAAAACGATTTAAATAATAGATTCTTGATACCCTGTTTCTTAACAAGAATACATTTTCTGTTTTTTCAGGATCAGTATTACCTGGAAACTCCCTTAAACGATTTAATAACAAATCATCTTTAGAGGGCATGCCTTGTAAGGGCATAAGCTCTAACCAAATATCCATTACTTCTTTGTTTTTAGTAAAAAATCTATGACCACCTAAATCAATACGATTTCCTTTATAATTTCTTGTTTGGGATATACCACCTATGTAATCACTTTTTTCATATATCACTGGTATAATATCTGTTTCTTTAAGAAGTTTGTATGCAGCTGTAAGCCCTGCCGGACCAGCTCCGATTATAATTGCTTTTTTCATATATCAGTTGTTCCAATCCTTTCTTTTTCGCTCTTAAATATTAACATTTTACGAGCAACATAATTCCAACATAACACAATACCTGTTAAACCGACTTTCATAATCATTTCTGGAATCACGTAAATGTTGTCGTTAATAAAAAATTTGGTGACACTATTTAACCACATACCGAATTCCGTTATCCCAAGACCGACTAAGCCTATCAATATAAACAATATAAGTGAAGATATTTTTGTAGCTCTTTTAGGATCAGCAACGTTCTTGAAAACAAAAATTACTGATAAAATATAATTCAATGTTACACCTACGCCAAATCCCATTGCGGTTGATATTAATAAACTTATTGTAGTTCTTTCCAGTAAAACAAAACGAAACAACATAAAAGTCAAATAATCAAACACTGTGGCTAGTCCACCAACCAACAAGTATCTAATGATTTCGTTTACCAATTGTTTGTGTTTTCTCATTTTAGTACTCCTTAAAAGATGTTTTCATCAAAAATCAAAATATAGTAAACCATTGATTGTCCTGCAACTGTTTCTTCAATATGATCTAAGCTGTACCAAGATTTTGATTTTGCGGTAATATATTCTGAAGCAGTTAAAACCATGAAGTATTTGTCTACTCCAACCTGATCATTGTACCAGTTTGTCTGACACTGATACAAATATTTTTCCATGTCGTTATTGATACTCCTTACTTTAACTTTGGAGTTAGAGATAACGGTTATCGCTTGAGATCTCCAAAAAGTGGCATATCCATATTCAAGATCCAAATCTTCCAATTTATCAGCTAGAAAATATGCATCATTCATACCGTATTCTAAATTATAGTCTTGTGGAATCTTAATAATATCATATGAAGTAGTCATACCATTTATAATAAATATTGAAATAAAAGTTAAAGCGATTTTCTTAGTGTCAATATTATCAAAAAGTATTTTTAAGTATACCATTGAAATTAATAGAGATGAAGCAAGCAATGGTGATAATCGCCAATTTGCGGCAG
>CAZSVN010000052.1:0-8001 GCA_964610285.1 uncultured Candidatus Izemoplasmatales bacterium | reverse complement strand
GTTCACTAAACAATTAAAGAGGACGGGTTTTTCGTTTGATTTCAATCGCGTTGTTGATACGACTGATCCAAAATACTATCGTTGGACACAATGGATTTTCTTAAAACTGTTTGAACATGGATTAGCTTACAAAGACGTAGCTTATGTAAATTATTGTCCAAGCTGTAAAGTGATTTTATCAAATGAAGAATCACAAGGTGGAGAATGTGATAGATGTGGCTCTGAAGTAAAACAAATGGAAAAGAATGTATGGTTCCTAAAAATCACCGATTATGCGGATAAATTACTAGAAGGATTAAATGATTTAGAGTGTAATACAAGAATCCGCGTTGAACAAGAAAAGTGGATTGGAAAATCCAAAGGTGCTTTCATTTATTTTGCAGTAGAAGACTCTGAAGAATCGCTTCAAGTATTTACCACTAGAGCGGATACTATTTATGGAGCGACCTTTATGGTTATCGCACCGGAACACCCATTATTAGAAAAATTCGCTGGTAGAATAGAAAACTTAGATGAAGTAAAAGAGTACCAAGAAAAAGCACAATTAAAAACTGAATTTGAACGAGTAGAACTTGTAAAAGATAAAACTGGTGTTGAAATAAAAGGATTGCGAGCAATCAACCCACTTACCCAAGAAAGCATTCCAATTTTTATTTCAGACTACGTCATGATTACCTATGGAACGGGAGCGATTATGGCTGTTCCTGCACATGATACAAGAGATTATGAGTTTGCTAGAAAATACAACCTTGAAATTAAAGAAGTTATCAGTGGTGGAGATATCACAAAAGAAGCTTATACGGATATTGATGGTGGAATATTAATCAATAGCCCACTCATCAATAACTTAGAAGTCAAAGATGCTATTGATAAGATGACCCACTACTTAGAAAGCAATAAAATCGGTTCGGTAGCAATGCAGTTTCGAATGAAAGACTGGGCGTTTAATCGCCAACGATACTGGGGAGAACCAATTCCTATCATCTATTGTGATGATTGTGGAATTGTACCAGTACCATATGAGGATTTGCCAGTAACATTACCTATGGTAGAAAAATTCATGCCCACAGATACAGGAGAATCTCCACTTGCAAATATTCCTGAATTTGTAAATTGTGTTTGTCCAAAATGTGGAAAACCTGCAAAAAGAGAAACGGACACGATGCCACAATGGGCTGGATCTTCTTGGTATTTCCTTCGTTATATGGATCCGTTCAATGATAAGGAAATCGCATCCAAAGAGAAGTTAGATTACTGGGGAAGAATAGACTGGTATAATGGTGGAATGGAACATGTTACAAGACATTTAATCTACTCAAGATTTTGGAACCAATTTCTATTTGATATTGGTGTTGTTCCAAATCAAGAACCATATAAAAAGCGTACTGCTCAAGGCATTATCTTAGGGGCTGACAACGAAAAAATGTCAAAATCCAGAGGAAATGTTGTAAACCCAATGGAAACCATTGAAGAGTACGGAGCGGATACCTTAAGAACGTTTGTTTTATTCATTAGTGATTATGAAATGAGCACACCATGGAATGATTCAGGGGTTAAAGGGGCAAGAAGATTCTTAGATAAAATTTGGAGATTGTTTCCAAATGTTAATCAAAAAAATACTTATACAAAGAAATTGGAATTGATCATTAATCAAACAATTTTGGGAGTATCTGTTGATATCGAAAACCTTAAATTCAATACAGCAATTGCCAAAATGATGACCCTTGTAAATGAATATCTTAAGCAAGAAGAAATCACGAAGAAAGATTATGAAGTATTGTTGAAGTTGCTGAATCCAATTGCACCACATCTTTGCGAAGAGCTATGGAGCAAACTAGGACATACGGATTTACTGGTTTTTGAACCATATCCAGTTCATGATCCTTTGAAACTTGTTGAAGATGAAATTCCTGTTGTTATAAGCATCAACGGAAAAGTTCGTGAGAAATTGATTGTAAGTTCCGATATTACCAAAGAAGAATTGGAACAATTGGCTTTGAATCAAGAAAAGATTCAACAATACATTGCTGGAAAGCAAATAGTCAAAGTCATTGTTGTTCCTAAGAAGTTAGTGAATATTGTTATTAAATAATTAAAATCCCTCATCTTTTTGAGGGGTTTTTTAAAGAAAACCAACATTCAATCGGTAGTATTCTTTAGGGTGATTAAATTGATTGAGAGTTTGTATCGAAAGTCATCATACGTAGAAAGCGTAAGAGCAATATCAGATAATAAATGCAATCGATGTCTTGGGACTAATATCTATAAAGACAATTACGGATTATATCATTGTTTAGATTGTTATGATTATGGTGAAATTAACGAAGAAATGTTTATATATCGATCTGTAAGACAAGTGCCGCATAAACAACATTTGATTGATGTTGATTATGAGTTAACTGATTTACAAATGAAAGGATCTGACTTTTTCGTTGGGTGTTATGAAACCAAACAATCTGCTTTCTTACAGGCTGTTTGCGGTGCTGGAAAAACAGAAATGACTTTTCAAGTGATTTTAAATGCACTGAATAAGCAAGCAAAGATTTGTTTTGTATTACCTAGAGTAGAAGTGCTTAAAGAATTAGCCAAACGATTTGTGTCTCATTTTCCAAATACCAACATCGCTGTTATGTATGAAGGCCATAAAAACTATAATAATGCAAGTTTCATATTATCTACACCGCAACAGTTAATCTATTTTTTTCAAGAGTTTGACTTTATTATTGTTGACGAAGTGGATGCATTTCCCTACGAAAACAACCCATTTCTTCAAAGGCTTGTCCAAAAATCGTTAAAATTAGATGGTCTTATATTCTATATGTCCGCTACCATAAAAGAGGAATTTCAAACTAAAATTAATCAAAAAGAAATTGCTTATTGTTTAATACCGGCAAGGTACCATTTAAAGGCATTACCCATTCCAAAATGTATTCGTATTAAGAATAGTAAAAACCCTTATAATGAGCTTATCCAATATTTAGAAATAAATCAAAAAAAGAATCAACAATGTTTAATTTTTGTTTCAACCATAAAAGAAGGAAAACAGTTTAGTAAGTATTTAAGTAATCGACAAATTCAAAACAAATTTCTGTTTAGTGAATCCATTGATAAGAGAACGATTATCAAACAATTTCGAAACAAAGAATACTTGTTCTTAATCACAACAACGGTACTGGAAAGAGGAGTTACTTTTGAAGATATTGATTGTTATGTCTTTCGAGCAAACAATCGCATATTTTCAAAGCAGAGTTTAATTCAAATATCAGGTAGAGTTGGAAGGAAATTAGAATACCATCTAGGAAAAGTAATATTCTTTTCAGAATATATTTCGAAAGATATGAAAGCCGCTGCCAAAGAGATACTACTAATGAATCGTAAACACCAAGATGCAATGTAAATTATGCAATCAATATTTTATGTCCGATACGAAACTATATAATCTGTTCTCATTCCCAAAACTATGTAACTCGTGCATAGAAAAGTATCAACCAAATATTCAATTAGAAGTAATTCCTTTTCTAGGTGGGTTAATCAAGTATTATTATTTATACAGTGATTTAAACATCAGTATTGTACAGAAAGAATATCTTCTACCAAACATAAAAATGTTACTGAATCCAGAAATTTTTCAAGGCTCTAATCTAATATTACTTATGGATGAACAGAACAAAAAAGAGATTATGAATAGTTTGGATTTCCTAAAACCATTCCAAAAAGTCACAATTCTCTCTTTAATGAGAATAAATGTTGATGATTTTATGAGTTTTTTGTAAAAAAAATGTAGGTCGGTTTACACAAAAATTTCTAGATGGTATAATGAAAGTGGTTAAATAAATACAAAGGGGTGATTTTATGAAATTAGACATCAGAGGCAAAGGCGGATTCGTTATCACTGACGCAATTCACAATTATTTTGAAAAGAAATTGAATAGGATTGACAAGGTATTTCAAGAACAATTAGAAGCATATGTAGTATGTAAGGTTTATCGAGAAGGTACCAAAGTCGAAATCACAATTCCAATTAAATTTATTACCATGAGAGCAGAGGTTCAAAACAAAGATTTATATGCAGCAATCGACATTGCTGTGGATAAGTTAGAAGCTCAAATTCGCAAAAACAAGCACAGAATGAACCGTTCTTTACAAGAAAGAAGCGGTTTAAAAGATGCATTTAAAAACGAGTATTTAGATATTGAAGAATTAGAAAGAGAATTAATTTCCCCAGTTAAGAAAAAGAAAATGAAACTTGAAATTTTATCTCTAGAAGAAGCAATGACACAAATGGAACTTATTGGACATGATTTCTTTATTTACAAAAATGAAGATAATATGATGAGTGTGTTATATCTAAGAGATGATGGAAAATATGGGTTAATTGAAACAGAGTAAGGGAAGTGACCATTAGGTCACTTTTTTTAGGGTCAAGTTTATAAATCATTGAATATATATATATTAAATGGTATTATATTATGTAGAGATTAAGAGGTGAACGGAATTGTTAAATTTATTTAATACGAACAAGAAAGATTTAAAAAAACTAGAATCTAGAGCAAATGCAATATTAGCTTTAGAAGAAGAATATAGCAAATTATCAGATGCGGAATTACAAGCAAAAACATCTGCGTTTAAACAACGCATTTTAGAAGGTGAACATCTAGATTCGCTTTTAGTGGAAGCGTATGCTACCGTAAGAGAAGCGAGTACTAGATTTTTGAAATTAAAACCATTTAAAGTGCAGTTAATGGGTGCTATTGTGATTCATGAAGGTAACATCGCTGAAATGAAAACTGGTGAAGGAAAAACCTTAACCGCTGTTATGCCCGCTTATTTAAACGCATTATCCGGAGAGGGCGTTCATATCGTTACCGTCAATGAATATCTAGCAAAACGTGAAGCTGAAGGAGAAATTGGAGATCTATTTCGATTTTTAGGCTTAACCGTTGGATTGAATGTTAGAGAACTGACCTCAGAAGAAAAACGTGCAGTGTATAATTGCGATATTTTGTACTCTACCAACAACGAACTCGGATTCGATTATTTAAGAGATCATATGGTCGTTTATAAAGAAGCGCTTGTTCAAAGACAACTAAGTTTCGCTATTATCGATGAAGTTGACTCGATTTTAATTGATGAGGCAAGAACCCCACTGATTATTTCTGGTGGAGCAAAAAATACAGCTGACCTTTATAAACAGGCCAATTACTTTGTAATTCGCTTGAAGGAAGAGGAAGATTATACAGTTGATATCAAAGACAAAATAGTTTCTTTAACTGAAGAAGGTATCATAAAAGGAGAAGCTTATTTTAGTTTAGACAATCTTTATGATGTGTCCAATGTTACATTATTACATCATATCAATAATGCGTTAAAAGCGAATTTGATTATGACCAAAGATATTGATTATGTTGTACAAGAAGGAAAAGTAATCATTGTCGATTCTTTTACTGGACGGTTAATGCATGGACGCCAATTCTCCGAAGGATTGCATCAAGCATTGGAAGCAAAAGAAGCGGTAGAAATCAAAAAAGAAACCGCTACATTGGCAACCATTACCTTCCAAAATTTCTTTAGAATGTATAGCAAATTATCTGGTATGACTGGTACTGCTAAAACAGAAGAAGAAGAATTTAGAAATATTTATAATATGTATGTAGTGGAGATTCCTACAAACATGCCTGTGATACGGAATGATGAGAACGATCTAATCTTTGCTAGTATGCAAGCAAAATACAATGCATTAGCAGAAGAAATTGATAAACGTTATCAATTAGGGCAACCACAATTAGTCGGTACCATTTCGATTGAAAGTTCCGAACTTTTATCAAAACTATTAAAAAAACGTGGAATTAAACATAATGTGCTGAATGCCAAACAACATGAACGAGAAGCAGAAATCGTTGAGAATGCTGGTCAAAAATATGCAGTCACAATCGCAACGAATATGGCAGGTAGAGGGACAGATATTAAACTAGGCGAAGGCGTTGTTGAACTTGGTGGATTAGCTGTTATTGGGACAGAGAGACATGAGTCTCGTAGAATTGATAACCAATTACGTGGTCGATCCGGTCGTCAAGGAGACCCTGGTTTTTCAAGATTTTTCTTATCCGCTGATGATGATTTATTAAGACGATTTGGTGGGGACCGTTTCAAACGAATGTTGGAAATGATTACCATGACAAAAGGTAGTTCTACGGAAACGCCTCTTGACTATAAAATGTTTTCGAAAATGGTTTTACGAGCTCAAAAACAAATTGAAGGGAATAACTTTGATCGACGTA
This sequence comes from uncultured Candidatus Izemoplasmatales bacterium, assembly GCA_964610285.1. GTDB lineage: Bacteria > Bacillota_I > Bacilli_A > Izemoplasmatales > Hujiaoplasmataceae > 4572-104. Next base: position 1,723 of record CAZSVN010000052.1, on the reverse strand, counting down.
AAACAGTCTTACAATATGATGAAGTGAACCGAAAACAAAGAGAAATTATATACAAACAACGTACAGATATTCTATTCTTAGATAACGTTGAAGATTATGCAAATAGTATGATTACTGAAGCAATCAATCGTGTGATTGGGCAGCATGTTGATGATAAGGAAGGCCTTTACAAATCCTTAAATGCGTTTTTCCCTAAGGATGCTCTAGATAAAAGTATATTGGAAACGGAAGTAGAACCTTTAGATTACATTATGAAGTTAGTTGATAATAATGTTACGGAAAAGAAATCCATTGCTGGCGAAAAAGTATATAATGATTTTCTTAAAGCAGTGACACTCCGTGTTGTTGATACATTTTGGGTGAGACATATTGATGCAATGAGTGAGTTAAGACAAGCAGTTGTATTGCAAAGCTATGGGCAAAACAATCCATTTAGAGAATATCAGGAAATTGGATTCAATATGTTTGAAAGCATGATTCAAAACATACAAAATGATGTAGCGAAGTTTGTCTTAAAAGCACAAGTACGTCAAAATACTGAACGTGTACAAGTTGCGAAGCCAACTAGCACATTCTCAGGAAAAGAAGATACCGAAGTAAAAAGGAAACCAAGGACCGTTCAACAAAAGGTAGGACGCAATGATCCATGCCCTTGTGGTTCTGGCAAAAAATATAAGTATTGCCATGGCCAAAACGATCATTAGGAGATTTTATGACATATTTAGAGTTACAATCCATTCTTAGCGATTTGCAAAAAGAATTGGAGAAATTGACCGATACCATCAACATCGAAAAACACATCGATGAAGCCAAAAGACTGGAAGCAAAAACATTGATTCCAGATTTTTGGAATGAACCATCTGCAGCTCAAAGTATTATTTCTGAAATGAACGAAGAACAGGGTATTATCAATCAATATAATAAAATCTTAGAAATATTTGAAACATTAGAATTAATTCTTGAATTGGCTACTACCGAAGAAGAACATTATGATTTTACGGAGGCCAATAAATTAATCGAAGAATTTACAGAAAAAGTAGAAGAATTAACCATTAAAATTTTATTGAACCAACCATATGATAGACTAAATGCTTTCATTGAATTTCATCCAGGAGCTGGAGGGACAGAATCTCAGGATTGGGCACAGATGCTCTATCGGATGTATGTGAGATTCGCAGACCGTAAAAACTACAAAGTAAAAACCATTGATTACCAAGATGGTGATGAAGCAGGGTTAAAATCCGCAACTATTTTAGTAGAAGGATTAAATGCCTATGGATATTTAAAAGCAGAATCAGGAGTTCATAGATTGGTTAGGATTAGTCCATTTGATTCTTCTAGTAGAAGACATACGTCTTTTGCGTCTGTTAAAGTGTATCCAGAGACGGATGATTCCATCGTCATTGAAATTAATGAAGAAGACATCAGAATAGATACATACCGAGCAAGCGGCAAAGGTGGACAAGGCGTTAATACGACAGATTCCGCAGTCCGGATTACCCACTTACCAACAAAAACGGTAGTTACCTGTCAAAATGAACGTAGTCAAATACAAAATCGTGATACCGCAATGAAGGTTCTGAAAAGCAAATTATACAAGGGGATTAGAACCTATAAGGATATGACATTCCAAATTCCTTCAATTGTTTCTGATGAAATATGGGAAAAAGTGCAACAAAGATTCAGGGACAATATAGGTTACTTAAACAATACCAAACACGAC
>CAZSVN010000051.1:3151-8112 GCA_964610285.1 uncultured Candidatus Izemoplasmatales bacterium | reverse complement strand
TCTGCCATCATTAAGCCTCTAGAATCCACAGGACAATATACATCTAATCCATATTTTTGACCAACAACAAAGTCATCTTCCCCATGTCCTGGAGCAGTATGAACTAACCCAGTACCATCTTCTGTAGTAACATGATCACCCAATATAATTGGTGATACACGTTCATAAAGAGGGTGTTTGTAGGTCATGTTTTCTAATTCCCACCCAAATATATTTTGTACTAATTTGGGTTCATTCCATCCAAGTTTTTCGGTAAGTGTTTCTACTAAACTCTTCCCAACTAGATATAATGTTTTATTTACTTCTAGTAATTGATATTCAATTTCTGGACCTACCGCTATTGCTAGGTTTGCAGGAATCGTCCATGGAGTTGTTGTCCAAATTAAGAAATTCGTATTCTTCGGTAATTTTCCAAATGTATCTACTGCAGGCATTGCAACATAGATGGATGGAGAACTGATATCTTGATATTCAATTTCTGCTTCTGCTAAGGCAGTTTCACTGGAAGGTGACCAATAAACAGGTTTTAATCCTTTATAAATCAGTCCTCTTTCTACCATTTGAGCAAACACACGTATTTGTGAAGCTTCAAATGATTTATGCAATGTAATATATGGTTTATCCCATTGGCCTAATACACCTAAGCGTTGGAATTGTTTCTTTTGGATTGCGACTTGTTGCAATGCATACGTATGGCATTTCTCACGAAAATCAGCAATACTCATTGCTTTACGGTCGATTTTACTATTCTTTGTTAAGGCATTTTCAATTGGTAAACCATGAGTATCCCATCCCGGAATATATGGAGCCAAAAATCCCGACATGTTTTTGTATCGCAATACAAAATCCTTCAGAATTTTATTGAAAGCATGCCCTGCATGAATTGCACCATTTGCATATGGTGGGCCATCATGTAAGATGTAACTTGGCCTTCCTGCATTTTTCTCTAACACAAGATTGTAAAGATCCATTTCATCCCATCGATCATGAATGCTTGGTTCTTTTTGCCCTAGATTTCCCCTCATAGGAAAATCTGTTCGAGGCATACATAATGTATCTTTATAATTCTTTTTTTCCATTCTAATTCCTCCTAAAAAATAAAAAAAATCGTCACTGAAAGGACGATTGAACCGCGGTACCACCTTTGTTCTAGTTTACACTAGCACTCTAAATCAGTTAACGCCTGAACTACGGATGAACTTACGTATCAATTCACCACTCAAAGGTGATAACAATAAAATCATATACTTGTTTTCACCAACCACAAGTTCTCTAGGAATATAAATTTTATTATTGTGTCCCTATCATTGCTTTTTTATCCTCATAAATTATACACAATTTTACATATTTTTTCAAGTAAAAATCGCTGTTTTTTGTTAATATATAGCATTTGCTATGAAGTACAAGAGTACTTGAAGTAAAATCAATCCAACAAGACCACCAAAATCCATGTTTGAAATGACTAGTTTGCCTCTGAATATATTTAAATATGGATCACAAATTCTACGTAAATAGCTGTAAAATGTAGAATTCACCAATGGTGTCCAACTTAAAATTATATATACAAACATGATATACATGTATACTCTTAGTACTTGATAAACAATATTTAAAAATTCAAACAATTTAAGTCACCTATTTCTTTTTATAGTCATTAACAAATTTTGTAAGTGTAGGTCCCATTAAATCTGATTTTTGAGCCAATAAATAAATTTTATCTTGTATTTTAACAATTTCACCATCACAGGCATATAATGCTCCTGATAAAAACATCAAGACTTCATTCGCTTCAGAAATCAAACAATCTGTAAGATTTAAGACAATTGGAAAACGATGCATAATCATTTCTGCATATTCAAAAATAGATTTTGAATCGGTTACACGAAAAAATTTCAATTCTTCAAAATCAACATCTGTAGCGTCAATTTTCTTTGTTTTTGAAAATAACCCCATATTACTCCTCATTTCTGAATAAAATTGATCCTAATCGCAAGTGAGTTGCCCCTACTTTAATTGCAATTTTGTAGTCGTTAGACATCCCCATCGATAAGTATTCTAAATTCATATTTAGATTTTTATTTAAATCATCTTTTAATGCTACTAATTTCAAAAATTGTTGTTCAATTTTGGTTTGGTCTTCTGTTAATTCTGCCATACCCATTAAACCTACTACCAATATTTTATCATAACTTTTGATATTTTCACAAAAACTATACACATCACTCATATTTAATCCATATTTGGACGATTCTTCGGATATGTTTACTTCAATAAAGCATTTTAATGGAAGTTTTCGATATTTTTGTATTACTTCAGCCAAACTCATACGGTCCAATGAATGTAAGTAATCGATATAATTGATTACTTTTTTCACTTTTTTGGATTGTAAATGACCAATAAAATGCCAAATAATATCAAGATCATGTAATACTTGGTATTTTTCACAAAATGCTTCCACTCGGTTTTCACCGATGTTGTTGATGCCTAGTTCAACCAATTCTTGTATTACTTCGACACCAACATACTTTGTTGCAGCTACGATAATCTGCGAGTCAATTTCTGACTCAATTTGTTTTAAATTCGATTTGTTTACCATAAGAACCCTCTATTTCTTTTTCCGATTGCTATAAATATAAAATGATGTGAATATCATCAAATATAATGATAAAACGATATTTAGAAAAGGATTATCTGAAAAAAAGATAATATAACTTAAAACACCGATTAAGTTCATGAGATATAAGATTAGTAATAATAATCTTTTTTTACTCACTACGATTCACCTTATTTCTTAATTCTCTTAAACCATACTCAGTTTGATTCCCAAATTTGAGTGGAGTAATGGATATATAGCTATTTCGTATAGCGTAATAATCTGTATCAACTGCGGGTTCATAATCCAACATGCTTCGTTTTGCAAGGTATTGATTTCCATCCTTAACGTAAAAATGATTCATTGGTCGAAAGCCTAAGTCCGTAATTTTAATCCCCTTGGTTTTCTTGCAAGTCTTTTTTGTAAAATTTACATTTAACAAATATTTATCGGATAACAGATTTTTATTTAATATAAAATTCATTACGTAATCCAAATCTTTTTTAGCATGATTAAAATCATTAAAATCCGCTGAAAAAGCGATGGCAGGAATATGTGCTTTCACACCTTCCATACAAGCTCCTACAGTACCAGAATAAGCGGTATCAGAGCCTAAATTGAAGCCGTTATTGATTCCTGAAATAATAACATCAGGACGGATATTCAGTCCATGTAATGCAATCACAACAGCGTCCGCTGGTGTACCTGCAACGGAATATATATTCTCTTCATGTTGCGTGACTTCAATATGATTCCAAAAAGCTCTTGACATACTAGTCCCTGACATATGGTCGCGAGGAGCTACCATAATTACTTCTCCATAATCTTGTAATCGTTCGAATAGTATACGGATGCCCTCTGCAGTGTATCCATCATCATTTGTCAGTAATATTTTCATTATAACCTTATCCTATCCTTTAAATTCTTGTTTTCTCTATACAATAACAACACTCGTCCAATTTTATAAACCACATATATTCCCAAATCATCTATTTGTTTCATGATATCTTCAATTGGTGCAGGCGCATTTTTTAGAACTGAAATTCGTCCTACTTCATGTTTTCGTAAATAATCAAAAATATTGTCAATCAGATTATCTGTTAAGCCATTTTGGCCAATTTGGAACATAATTCTTTCTTTGTCCGCGAGTGCTCTCAATTTTGCTTTTTGTTTTCCTGTGTATTCCATTCTTCTGTTTGTATTATTATTCAAATAATACTTCTCCTTCCATATGGTATTTATTTAACCACTGTTCAATATCTAGTTTGATATCTTTAGAAACATCATGTAATGCTGATTTCAAGACTTTTTTGTTCACTTTTTTAGTGTTTTGAAAATGTTGTTTTAGAAGATTAATTTTATCAACTCGCTCCATAAGTGTATATAGAACTAGCCAATCTTCTAAGGATGTATAATATATAGCTTCATTACCTACCATTTCAAAATCAGTAATCTTTGATTGATCAAATTGATAAGCATAGATTCCTTGATTCTCAATTTTGAATTCACATAGAATATCAACATCTTCCCCATCAATAAGGTATTCATAAAAATATGATGTTTTGTAAATTCCCCGATCTTTGATCGGTTTTTTAGTTCCTAAATGGTCCAGAATTTTTCTAGCTTTCTCGACATCTGCTTTAACTATTAAAATATCAATATCATGAACAATTTCCACCAACTTGTAATGTTGCAAAACCATGGAAGCTCCTAATGCCCACGTTATTCTCGCCTCATTAAACTTTTTCGCTATTTTTATCAATGTATTTTGAATCATAAATATACCTCTTATTGAAATAATGGTAACAATATTGCTAAACTCACAGAGTAATATATAGACAATGTTATTATATCAGAAACGGTTGTAATAAACGGACCAGATGCAACTGCAGGGTCAATGTTTACTTTGGTCATAAATAACGGAATTAGTGCTCCTAAAAACGTAGAAACTGATAAGGCTATAAATACCGAAGATGCCGTTACAGCCGCATAGATCAAATTGGTATTACTAATTACACCATAACTTATATATGTGGTGAAGCTAACCATACCTAAAATCAAACCCCCGATAATAAATCCTTGAATAATTCCAGTTTTAAATTCTCGAAATAGGTGCTTCCTTATTTGTTGGGATTCCAACTCTTCATTTTTTGTAAGATAGCGTATCATTACCGCTAAACTTTGAGTACCAGTATTCCCTGACATACCTAGAATTAAAGGTAAATAAATTGCAAGTCTTGCGGCCAAAAGTACGGATCCTTCCGTAATGTTTAAACGCTGTTGGAAAAAGGATAGAATTATCGAAGTAACCGTAGATAAACCAAGTAAGATAGCTAACCATGGCAGTCTCGATTTCACGGAAGCACGT
>CAZSVN010000051.1:0-3074 GCA_964610285.1 uncultured Candidatus Izemoplasmatales bacterium | reverse complement strand
CAGCTCCTGAAATCGCTGCGAATTTCGTATAATCTTCTTCTTCGGTTAAAGCAATAATATCCATTAAATCATCATGTGTGATGATTCCGACGATTGCATCGGATTCCGAAACAATTGGTATTGATGATTCACTGGTTTCTTGCATAATATTTGCGACATGTTCTTTGTCTTCATTCGGTAATACTCTTGGAAATCTGGTCTCCATAATATCTCGAATCAATTCTGTTGCTCTAGCGACAATTAAATCCTTAAGTCTTATATAACCTACTAGCGTTTCACCCTCGGTTATATAGAGAATCGAAATATATTCTACTTCATGAGCTTCTTTTGTCACATGAGACATCGCTTGATTCACATTTGCCTCAACATCAATGGTAAGAAAGCTATCGGTCATAAACGCCCCGATTTCATCTTCTTTATAGGCCATTATTTTTGTTAATTCATGACGTTTCTCAGGTTTAAATTTTTTTAGTATTCGTAACCCCTCTTTGTTCAAGTATTTTAGCAAGTCAACTGCTTCATCCGAATCCATGTTTTCAATGATGGAAATAATCATAGGCTCCGGAATAAACTTGATAATAATCTCAGCTTCTTCTTCGTCAATAAATTCAAAAATAGATGCGGAAAAATCAGCGCTTATATGACTAAAGAATGCTGTAATAACTTCTGGTTCTAGTTCTACTACAACTTCAGAGATGTCGAACAAATGATAGCCTTCAAGTTGTTGTTCTATATTATCTTGATTGAGTAATATAAGGTCTAAGATTTCTTTTTGATAGTCTCTTACTTCATCATACAAAGTGTCCATGATTTTTCCTCCTTTACTATGTTAATGTACTGATTAATATAGTTGCTAAGCCAAAATATATTAGTAATGATAGTATATCGTTGATGGTCGTTATAAATGGTCCGGACGCTACAGCAGGATCCAATTTAAGGGTATTGATTAATAGTGGAATCACCGTTCCGGAAATTGTTGATACAATCAATGCTAGATTAATGGAAATAGCAATGACTGCAGCAAACTTCAACCCATCCATGAAATCTTCTCCTCTAATTAGATTGAATAAGATAACAATGATGAATAGCATCACTCCAATAATCAAACCATTTACAATTCCTGTTAGCACCTCGTTCAAAAGGTGTTTAAAGACCGATTTTTTCTCATCTAATTGATTTTTCGCAAATAGCCTGATAACGATACCCAAACTTTGTGTTCCTGAGTTCCCAGCCATATTTGTAATCAGCGGCATAAAAATAGATAATGTCGGTAGAAGTATCAATACAGCGGCATAACTTGTGATAATGCTACTGGTAATTAAATTAATAAATAATAGCACCACCAGCCAAGGCATTCTCTTTTTAATGGTTTCCCAAACAGTTTCTCGATCATCTACACTAACTTCGGAAATCCCAGCTAAACTGGAATAATCCATTTCAGATTCGTAACTTAACGTTTCAATCATGTCATCGAATGAGATAATTCCAATTAATTTTTGATATTTATCCACGACAGGTAGTAACTGGAAGTCATAATTTTGCATTATTACTAAAGCGTCCTCATTTTCCGTCCATGGTGTCACATACAATAAATTTTCAGACATAATGTCTTTAATCAATTGATTGCGATCATTTCCGGCACTAATCAGTTCTTTTAAGGAGAGTGCTCCAACCAATTGATCTTCATCTGTTACATAAATATTATTGATATATTCGTTTTCTGGTGCTTCTTGAACAACAATTTTGATAGCATCTTTGACGGTATCAAATTTGTTTACTTCGATAAACGTATTATTCATGATAGACCCTACTAAAGAGTCATCAAAATCAATCAACGTTTTTACAGCAATCCGTTGTTCCACACCAATTAGAGATAGATAAGTAATTCGATCGGCCTTATCTTCTACGATGTTGATGATATCGACTAAATCATCGACTTCCATTTCGCTGAAAATTCTTGATATGACGCTAATACTCGTATCTTCCAGTATCATAAAAGCATCTTCTGGAGACAACTCAGCGAAGACATCTGCTAATGTTTTTTTCGGCAAGATAGAATATAGAATGGAACGATTTTCTTTGTTCATCTCTAAAATCGCTTTTGCAATTTCATAATCATGATACTTGTCTATTTCTTCTTTTAATACACTAATTTCTTGCTTCGAATCTAAAAGTGCTATGATTTCATCTTCTAGATTTTCATATTGAATAGTGTCATCCATGAGTTACCTCCTTTCATTTAAAAAAAAGGCTGAAACCAGCCTATTTTTTGAATCTCTCTTTTAACCAAGAAGGAATGCTAATATCCGTTTGTTCTTCGGACTCTGTTTTGGATTCTGTTTCAACAGCTTTACGAAGTTTTTTCTTTTTCTTAGCTTTCTTCTTGTCAGGGTTATCCATTACTGGCTCTGGTTCTGGAACAGGTTCTTTTTGTTCCTCTGGCATTTCAAATTTAGTTGATTTAAAGATTGGATCTTCACTAAACCCAGTAGCAATAACAGTAACAATAATTTCATTTCCCAAATCAGAATTAATAGCGGAACCGTAAATTACGTTAATATCTGTTGTAGAACTCTTTTGAATTTCTTCGATGATTTCATTGATTTCATACAAGGATGCATCAAATCCAGAAGTGATATTAACAATAGCATCTGTTGCACCATTAATAGAAGTTTCCAGTAGTGGTGAACGGATTGCTGCTCTTGCAGCTTCCACAGCACGGTTTTCTCCATCGGCTAGTCCAATTCCCATTAATGCAGTCCCTTTATCTTTCATTACAGTCTTAATGTCCGCAAAATCGACATTTACAACTCCAGGCACCGCGATAATTTCGGTAATTCCTTGAACCCCTTGTCTAAGTACATTATCTGCTTCTCTAAATGCATCTAGATACGGTGTATTTTTATCTACAATATAGAATAGTTTATCATTTGGAATCACAATCAAAGTATCTACATAAGGTTTTAGTTCTTCTAATCCTTGAAGCGCAACCGAGGCTCTTCTACGACCTTCAAAACCAAATGGCTTTGTAACTACACCGATTGTCAAACATCCCATTTCTCTAGCAATTCTAG
>CAZSVN010000050.1:6013-8385 GCA_964610285.1 uncultured Candidatus Izemoplasmatales bacterium | reverse complement strand
ATGCGAAAGCTATGGATTTCATTTTAGATAAAGAAGTTGTAAACCAATAAGTATTTAAAAATACCAAATAAAAAAACCTATGAATTATTTGTGATGTATTCGTCATATTATTAGGTTTTTTTTCATTTCTATGGTAAAATAAAGACTAGATATGATTACAAAAACGAGGTGATGTTATGTATAACATAAAGAAAATATTTTCAGATTGCTTGCCAGTTGTTCCTGTAAGAGGAATTATCTTTTTGCCTGGGACTGACGTTCGAATTGAAGTTGGTCGTGAGTTTTCTAAAAGCGCTGTATTTGAGGCTGAAAGCAATCGTGATGGTTATGTATTATTAGTTTTTCAAACCAAGCCAGACATCTTAGAACCGGAATTTGAAGATTTTGTTGAAGTAGGGATATTAGCTAGAATTTCAGTAAAAATCAAATTACCAAACGGTAATTTTAAAATAAAATTTGAACCTTTGGTTCGTGTCAAACTAAATGATTTAATGGCAAAAGAACCATTCTATCTGATTGATTTTACATCAATGGTTTTACAACCTGAAAATTTAGATGAAGAACAAGTACTGTTAAAGATGGTTTCAAAAGAAGTATTGGAGAATGCTAATTTCTTATTTAGAGACTCCAAAACAGTATTAAATAATATGAAAGGTGGAATTACATCTGATCAGTTATGCGATATCGTTGCTTCAGAATTAAAAATACCAGAAAATGATCGTGTAAAATATTTATTGACCAATTCTATTAATTTAAGATTACAGTATCTTCTTGAAGATATTGAAAAAGAAAAGAATCTGCAAACCATTGAATCGAAAATCAACGAAACGGTTCGAAAATCAGCAGATCAAAACCAAAAGGAATACTACCTAAGAGAAAAAATGCGTGCTATTCAAGAAGAACTTGGAGATTCCAAACAAGATGATACAATAAAACTGAGGGACCAAATAGAAAAATCAGATATGCCGCCAGCAGTGAAAGAAAAAGCATTGAAGGAATTGAAACGTTATGAATACTTAGCTCCTTCATCTAGTGAATCTTCTGTTGCTAGAACCTATCTTGAAACGTTGATATCCATACCTTGGGCAAAACAAACCGTGGATGAATCCGATATCAATGTTGCAATTGATAAGTTGGAATCCTCTCATTATGGTCTTGATAAAGTGAAAGAGCGTATTATTGAATATCTTTCTGTGAAAATGTTGACCAATAAAAACCCACAAACGATTCTATGTTTATCAGGGCCTCCAGGTGTAGGGAAAACCTCACTTGCGAAGTCTATAGCGAATGCATTGAACCGTGAGTTTGTAAAAACATCATTGGGTGGAGTGCATGATGAAGCAGAGATTAGAGGGCATAGAAGAACCTATGTTGGTGCTTTACCAGGCCGTATCATTAATGGGATGATTAAAGCAAAAGTAACGAATCCAGTATTCCTAATTGATGAAATTGATAAACTGGTAATGAATGAAAGAAACGATCCTTCTAGTGCATTATTAGAAGTGTTGGATCCAGAACAAAATGAATTCTTCTCTGATCATTATGTGGAAGAAGACTATAATTTGTCCAACGTGTTATTCATCACAACAGCAAACTATTTACAAAACATTCCTGCGCCTCTTAGAGATCGTATGGAAGTGATTGAACTCAGTTCATATACAGAAATTGAAAAATTCTATATTGGTAAAAAGTTTCTAGTAAACAAACAAGTAACCAATCATGGATTAACAGAGAAACAATTTGAAATAACCGATAGTGCCATTAAAGCAATTATCAATGATTACACTAGAGAAGCTGGTGTAAGACAATTGGAGAGATTGTTAGGCTCTATTATTCGAAAAGCAATCAAACAAATATTAATTAAAAAACAAGATATGGTGAAAGTTACCAAAGACAACTTAAAAGATTTCTTAGGAAAACCATTGTTTAAGAACAATCAAGTTTCTAAGAATGATATGGTAGGTGTTGTGACTGGCCTTGCTTATACACAAGCTGGAGGAGACACTCTAGAAGTAGAAGCGACGTATTACGAAGGAAAAGAAACATTAATCTTAACTGGAAATCTAGGCGATGTGATGAAAGAAAGTGCTATGGCTGCGGTATCGTATGTCAGGACCAATGCCAAACGGTTAGGCATTAGCAAAGAAGTGTTAGAAAACAACTCTTTCCATATTCACGTACCTGAAGGTGCAATTCCAAAGGATGGACCTTCTGCAGGAGTTACGATTGCAACAGCTCTGATATCAGTGCTAGCGAACCGTAAGGTGAATCGTTATGTCGGAATGATTAGATACATTGGATCCCTGAAAAGCATTTGGAGGGAACTGAGAATGGAAGCTTCTATCTCCTGAACATCATTGGAAATCCGGGCA
>CAZSVN010000050.1:0-6003 GCA_964610285.1 uncultured Candidatus Izemoplasmatales bacterium | reverse complement strand
CGAACCGTAAGGTGAATCGTTATGTCGGAATGACTGGCGAAATCACGCTAAACGGTCGAGTATTACCAATCGGTGGACTCAAAGAAAAAGCAATTGCCGCTGCTAGGTCTGGATTAAAAGAAATTGTAATTCCACTGGAAAATGAAAAAGATGTGGATGATATACCAAAAGAAGTAAGAGATAAACTAACCATTCATTTTGCAACAAAGTTGGATGATGTATTAAAAATTGCTTTAATATCTTAGTGTTTAGCTATCCACTTATTGGATAGCTTTTTACTGTATTAAGCTATAAAAAAGGATGAATATGACCATAACATTAAAAAAAGCACTTTTATATTCCCTAGCAATGATACTGCTAGGTTCTTGTGTTGCTCTGATTCAATCTACTAGCCTTGGAATGTCTGCGTGGGATGCACTTCATCGTAATTTTTATGAAGGAATTCCTTTGGAATACAAATATCTAACTCCAATTTCTGCGATTATATTTGTATCTTTGGCATATTTAATTGAATGGAAAAGGCCAAAATTGATTATGCTTTTCCCATTTGCAATTTCATTTGTTATTGGGGCAATTATTGATTTTGAATTATTATGGTTACCAAATGCTGGAGATTTGGCATTTATTTGGAATATCGTATATTTATTATTTGCAACTATTTTTGTAGGAATCGCATTAAATTTAATTGTTTACACGAAATTTCCACTTCCTGCACTTGATCAATTTTGTATGGCTTTAGCAACACGTTTTAAAATTACTTTTGGACAAGGAAAATATATTGGCGAATTCCTTGCAATGGTAGGAACGGTTATTGCTGGATTGTTTTATCAGAGTCAAGACCATTTTTTCTATTTAGGATTTACAACCATATATTTTATGCTAGTACTCGGGTATGTAATCGACCTATTCCACAATCCAATTTTTCGTTTTATCGGTATAAATACCTTAGAACTGTATGCCGATGATATGCAAAAAGAAGATATCAACAAACAATTTTGGCGGAAAGCATCCAGAGCAGTTATTATCCATGAAAACAAAGTATTATTAATATATGAAACCAATCATGATATTTACACCTTGCCAGGTGGTGGAATTAAAAAATGGGAAACCTTTGAGCATTGTTGTAAGCGAGAAATACAAGAAGAAACCGGTTATGCGATTAAAATTGTGGAAGAAAAAGTTATTATAAAAGAATATTTTATGGATTCAACATGGGAAAACCATTACTTCCTAGCCAAACTAAAATCAAACGAACCAAATATTACTAAAATTAATCGAACAATAGAAGAAATTGATTCTGGTATGGAAACAAGATGGGTCGATACCATGGAAGCAATCGATTTACTAGATAATTATGATACAACTCATAAAGACGGCATTCAAATCATGTATCGAGAGTTTTTGGGGTTAATAAATTCAATATAGGAGTTAACAATGAGAGTTACTGCGAATGATCTACTAAATTACATAAGGTGTAGAAGATATGCTAGTCTAAACGATTCTAGTTTGGAAAGTCATACATCCGATTTTGATGTGAATTCTAGAAATTACTATCAAGAATATTTGGATATTTTTTACTTAAACTTTAAAGAGGAGTATCTTGATACTCAACAAAATTTAAAGTTATCCTATGAATTTCACAATGATATTACGCTACATGAAACATATCATTATTTAATGAAAAATAATGATTATGAAAATTTATACTCTTTACACCCAACAACCTCATCAGAATTTTTAAAACTGCGCTATGCTTGTAAAGGGCATAAATATCAATTATTTCACAAGAACAAACAAGGAATTTATGAGATAGATGATAATAAATGTGGTCAAGAAGAAAATAACTACCAAGAAAGAATAACCAAATTGACCAAACGCACAGAAGACATTGGTAGAGTGGTATATGAGTATGCGTTTAAGCGTTTTTTGTATGATATTATTTATCCGAAAAACCAAGCAAAACTATATATGGTATTATTAAATTCTGACTATGTTTATGATGGGTTAGCTTACAACAAGAATCTCTTTACTATATTTGATTTTTCGAAAGTGTACAACCATTTTAAAGAAATCATAAAAGCGGATATTTATCGCATGATTAATCATATGGAACTCAATGATTTTACTCCTTGTGAATTGGTCAAAAAAGAATGTCGAAAAGGCGATTCTTTTGAATGTAAATTCACTAAATTTTGTTTTTCTCATGTTCCAAAGAAAAACTCTATATTGGACTATTTTTCTAGTCATTTAGGTTTTGATGAGCCTACGGATGAAGGAGATGTGTTCCATGATACCTATGAATTATTAAACAATGGATTTGTGGATTTAACGGACGTTCCAATTTCTTGGCTAAAAGATGAAAAACATTTGATGCAACGATATTGTACGGAAACGGATTATGTACACGCTCATAAGCAGAAAATTGAAATGATATTGAAAACATTGAAATACCCATTAATTTATCTGGATTTTGAAGCACTACCATGTTTACTACCGCGTTACGTCGGTGAAAAGCCGTATACCCAATCGGTATTTCAATATTCCATTCATATTGAACACGATGAAGGAAAACTAAAATTTGATGAGAATCATTTTGAGTTTATCGCAAATCCCCAATATGATAATCGTAAAGAATTGGTTAAAAGTATGCTAGCGCTGATTAACAAGTTTGATTCCAGTGTGGTTGTGTATCACAAAACGTTCGAACAACAGCGTTTAATGGAATTACAACTGGTATTTCCTGAATTTAAAGATGGATTGCAATCCATCATCAACCGGTTGTTTGACCTGAAAGATGTTTTAAAAAATAATAAACGGTTTTATAAAGAACAAGGACTATCGGAATATGAAGCCAGTCGATTAAATTTTTACAGCTCTAAATTGTCAGGATCCTATTCCTTGAAACAAGTGATCCAAGAATTTGATGAAACTGCATACAAAAATTTAGTCATCCAAAATGGTGTTCAAGCATACAAAGCATATATGAGCCTAGAAAAATTAGAACCTACGGATAGAGACGTTACTATTCAAAATTTGCTAGAATACTGCAAACAAGATACCTATTCCATGTTTCAAATAATTCACGGGTTAAAGAAGTATTTAACACCTGGATTTCGAATAACTTAATGCTTGCATATACCAAAAAACTATGATATAATACTAATCGCGCCTAGACCTGGAACTAGAGACACTCCGACTCTTTTTGCGGATTTTGGTAAGTATGAACAAAGGAGGAATTAGAAATGGCTTTAAGAAAAGAAAGAGTCAAAGAGCTCGTTACTGAGTATCAATTGAAAGAAGGGGACACAGGTTCTCCAGAAGTTCAAATTGCTCTATTAACTGAAGAAATCAATGTCTTGAATGAACATTTGAAAATGCACAAACATGATCATCATTCAAGAAGAGGACTTTTAATGAAAGTTGGAAATAGAAGAAGTTTATTAAACTACTTAAAAACAACATCATTCGAAAGATATGCTACTTTGATAAAAAGACTAGGACTAAGAAGATAAGTCATGAGCACCCAAGATTTGGGTGCTTATTCTTTGCACTTATTTTAATAAGCAAATTCAATATTATTATGATATAATATTAAGGTAAGATTATTGTATTTAATGAAATGAGGTAAATAAATGAAAAAAGTATTTAAAAAAGATTTCTATGGAAGAGAAATCATAGTAGAAGTTGGACAACTTGCAAAACAAGCAACTGGTGCATGTTTGGTTCGTTACGGCGAAACAGCAGTATTATCAGCGGCAGTTGTAGGTAAAGAACCTTCAAGACTAGATTTTTTCCCATTATTAGTAATCTATCAAGAAAAACTATATTCAGCTGGTAAGATCCCTGGCGGGTTCCTAAGAAGAGAAGGAAGACCAACTGAACACGAAACATTAATTTCAAGAGCAATTGACAGACCATTAAGACCACTATTTGCTGATGGGTTTAGAACGGAAGTTCAAGTCATCAATACGGTTATGAGTGCTGATTCAAATTGTTCACCTGAAATGAGTGCCTTATTAGGTGCTTCACTATCTTTAGGTTTATCAGGAGTACCGTTTAATGGTCCAGTAGCTGGAGTTATGGTCGGATTAATTGATGGTAAATTTGTATTGAATCCAACCCCTGAAGAATTCCTAGTTTCCGAACTAGAATTGATTGTTGCTGGAACCAAAACTGCAATCAATATGGTGGAAGCTGGAGCGAAAGAACTTGATGAAGACATCATGTTAGACGCATTGATGTTTGCTCATGAAAAAATTATTGAATTGGTTGAATTCCAAGAAGAGATTATCGCAGAATGCGGTAAACCTAAAATGGAAATCGAATTGATTACCGCTCCTGAAGACATCCGTAAAGATGTTCATGCATTGGAAAACGGTAGAATAGTAAAAGCCATCATGGTGGAAGAAAAATTGGAAAGAGCTGCGGCTATTGAAGCAGTGGAACAAGACGTATTAAAGGTTCTAGAAGAAAAATATCTTAAAACCAATGATAAAGAAGATACAAAAAAATTAATTAGTTTTGCAAAAGAAGTCTTAGAAGAAATTCTTGTTAAAGAAGTTCGAAGACTTATTACTGAAGATAAAATTAGACCAGATGGAAGAAAAACGGATGAATTAAGACCGTTAGCTTCAGAAATTGACTTATTTGCTAGAACTCATGGTAGTGCATTGTTTACAAGAGGTCAAACTCAAGCATTAGCTACAGTTACTCTAGGAGCTTTAAGAGAAGCACAAATTATTGATGGAGTCAGTATTGAAGACGGAAAACGTTTCATGTTACATTATAATTTCCCACAATACTCAGTAGGTTCTGTCGGAAGATATTTTGGGCCAGGTAGAAGAGAAATCGGTCATGGAGCATTGGGTGAAAGAGCATTACTTCAATTGTTACCAAATGAAGAAGAATTCCCTTATGCAATTCGAGTTGTATCAGAAGTTTTAGAATCAAATGGTAGTTCTTCACAAGCAACTATCTGTGCTGGATCATTAGCATTATTAGCTGCAGGTGTACCAATGAAAGCACCAATTGCGGGAATCGCAATGGGACTTGTTATGGATGGTAAAGATTATACAATCTTAACCGATATCCAAGGTTTGGAAGATCATTTTGGCGATATGGACTTTAAAGTTGCTGGAACCGAAAAAGGTATTTGTTCTTTACAAATGGATATCAAAATTTCTGGAATCACAAAAGAAATTTTTAAAGAATCTCTAGCACAGGCTAAAATCGCAAGATTACAAATTCTTGAAAACATGAATAGCGTTATCAAAGAACCAAGAACTGAATTATGTAAATACGCTCCAAAAGTGAAACTTATGAGAGTGGATCCAAGTAAGATTAGAGAAATCATTGGTTCTGGTGGTAAAACCATCTCTGCTATTATTGAACAATGTGGTGATGTAAAAATCGATATTGAGCAAGATGGTAGAATTGTTATTATGCATGAAGATTCTTTCTTCATCGATAAAGCAATGAAATTAATTGAAAATATTATTCGAGAAGTTGAAGTAGGCGCAGTTTACACTGGAACAGTAAAACGAATTGAAAAATTTGGTTGCTTCGTAGAAATTTGGGCTGGCCAAGAAGGCTTAGTTCATATCTCTAAATTGGATGTAAAACGCGTAGAAAAAGTAGAAGATATTGTAAAACTTGGTGATGTTATTCAAGTGAAGGCAATTGGTGTCGATGATAAAGGCAGAGTTGACCTTTCTAGAAAAGCAGTATTACAAGATATTAAAAAATAAGAAGTTTAAATAACTGAGTTATCGGGTAATCGAGCGCGAAAGCGTTAGGAAAGTCCATGCTAGCACAAGCTGAGATGCTTGTAGTGGTTGTGCTATACGAACAAATAAGTATAGGCACCTGAATAAGGTGACGGCGAAGAAATGGATTAACTGCCAAAGTATTTGTAAAGTGCCACAGTGACGAATCATACAGAATATGTATGGGTGAAACGGGTAAACCCCTCAAGCTAGAAACCCAAATTATGGTAGGGGCATG
>CAZSVN010000049.1:0-8504 GCA_964610285.1 uncultured Candidatus Izemoplasmatales bacterium | reverse complement strand
TCAAGTTATCACACATAAAACAATTAGAGATAGAATGGAAGCTGGGATGTCTCATATTCCAGAAGATAGGCAAAAACACGGATTAATATTAGATTTCAATCTTGCCGAAAATTTAGTTTCTAATGAATATTATAAACCTCAATTTCAAAAATATAATTTGTTAAATTTTAAAGAAATCTACAGATATGCAAATGAATTAATTAAAAAATATGATGTTCGTTCAAGCTTAGGTGCTAAATCCAGTGCTAGGGGAATGTCTGGAGGTAATCAACAGAAAGCCATTATTGCTAGAGAAACATCGAGAAAACATAATTTTCTTCTTGCTTCTCAACCTACAAGAGGGTTAGATGTTGGGGCAATTGAATATGTTCACGAAACACTTGTAAAAGAGAGAGATAAGGGAAATGCTATCTTAGTAATTTCGCTAGAGTTAGAAGAAGTAATGAATATTTCCGATGTGATTTTGGTAATATATGAAGGTGAAATTTATGCTAAACTTGATCCTAAAAAAACGAATGTTGAGGAAATAGGGTTATATATGTCGGGTTCTAAGAGACAAGAGCTGGAGGTAGCGAATGAATAAAGTAAAGGCGTTTTTCAAGAAAGTTACCTCTGGAATTAAAAATTATTTTAAAACCTTTAGTTTTAAAGAATTTTGTTTATCTATTTACAAAGGATTTAAGTTTGTTGGTAAAAAAATTCTGAGTATTGTAGCAAATCCTGCTTTACTCAATTCATTACTAGCAATTATTACAGGATTATTGGTCGGATATATTGTTATGCTCTTTGTTGCACAAGATATGATGACTGGAGAATGGGCCCCCGCCAATGCTTGGCAAGGATTGTTAAAGATATTAACAGGAGGAGCTCAAAGTCCGCAATATTTAGGAAATGTTTTTTTCAAAGCTGCGCCTCTAATTTTAGTAGGATTATCAGTTGGGTTTGCATTTAAAACAGGGTTATTTAATATTGGAGCATCAGGACAATTTATGGTTGGTGGAATTGCTGCATTATATGTTGCTAATCTAGTCACATTGCCTGGACCTTGGCATTTTATTCTTGCTGTTTTAGCAGCTATAGTTGCTGGAGCATTATGGGGATTTATACCGGGATTATTAAAAGCTTTTTTTAATGTGAACGAAGTTATTACTACTATAATGATGAACTACATTGCGATGTATGTAGTGTACATGTTAGCTTATAGTCCATTGGTTTATAACACCGGATTAACGGCTGTTAATCCAGTGTTTCCAACAGCTAATATACCTAAATTAGGGTTGGATAAATTGTTTCCATATTCCAATATTGACATGTCAATTTTTATAGCGATTTTCACCGCTATATTGATTTGGTTTATATTGAAGAAAACTACTTTAGGATATCAATTAAAAGCAGTAGGTTTTTCTACAGAAGGATCTAGAAATGCTGGCATTAATTATAAAAGAAGTGTAATCATTTCTATGATGATTGCTGGTGCTTTGGCAGGTCTTGCTGCAGCGATGAATTATTTACCGTTGAGGCCAGATTATTTACGACCGATAACAACAATTAATTTAATTGGATTTGAAGGAATATCCATTGCCCTCATAGCGCAAAGTAATCCTTTGGCAATCATTTTCTCGGGGGTAATGATTAGTTATATTAAACAAGGGGCATTAACAATGCAATTATTAGGATTTGATAAACAAATTACGAATATCGTTGTTTCAGTTATTATTTATATGATTGCAATATCTACGTTTATTGGCGCTGTGTTTAAACGAAGAAGAGATAAAGCTATAGTTGCAAAAGCTTTGAGTAATAAAGAAGGTGACAAAGATGTTCTATGAAAATCTAATTAGTTATTTATCATTAGTTTTGATTGTTGCGATACCTTTAATCATTGTTGCACTCGGAGGGTTATTCACCGAACGAAGTGGTGTTGTTAACATCGCTTTAGAAGGATTGATGATTATTGGCGCTTTTGTAGGAATTCTATTTGTGAATAACGTAGAAGCAGAAGCTGTTGGTGGAACATTTGTATTATTTATGTTGGGAATGATTGTAGCTGGTATCGGGGGAATTGCTTTTAGTTATTTGCACGCAATAGCAGCTATAAAAATGAAAGCCAATCAAATTATATCAGCGACTGCAATTAATACGTTAACTCCGGCTTTGGCATTGTTCTTAACAATGAGTTTAGCGTTAGGAGAAGCACCTGGTTCTGACAAATTACCAATTCATGGAACTATTTTTAAAATCAAAGAAGTTCCATTGTTATCGAAAATTCCATTTATTGGAGATTTATTCTTTACAAATGTTTTACCTAGTTTATATATCGGAATTATCATATTAATCGCAACTTATATCATCTTATATAGAACTAAGTTTGGGTTAAGATTAAGAGCTTGTGGGGAAAATCCTCATGCTGCAGATGCTGCAGGTATCAATATATATAAAATGAGATATGCTGGTGTTTTAATTTCTGGATTATTAGCGGGAGTCGGAGGGTATTTCTTAGTGCTTGGATATACATTAGAATTTGATGCATCTGTTGCAGGATATGGTTTCTTGGCAATCGCAGTACTAATTTTTGGTAATTGGAAGCCGTTTAATATCACACTAGCTGCACTATTGTTTTCAGCATTACTAACATTAAGTAAGGGAATCTCTTACTTCCCTAAATTAGAAGCTTTAGGAATTGATAGTAGTATATGGAGTATGTTGCCATATATAGCTACCATTATTGTATTAGTATTAACTTCTAAAAACTCAGCCGCACCAAAAGCAGCTGGACAAATCTACGATAAAGGCGAAAGATAAAAGAACTCCACCGTAATGGTGGGGTTTTTTAATTCTATAATTAGTAATTTAAAGCAATATGAATAAAAATTCATATTTGGATTGCTTTTTTTTGCTTTTTTATTGTTAAAGTTAGATTGTTATGATAGAATATTGACGGTGATAGCATGGTAAATCAAGAAAATATTGAAAGAATGTTTGACGTATTAGATGAATCAGCTTCAATACTATATGAAAAGTTCAAAACTCCATATTTGGAAGGGTTAATCAAAACCTGTGAGAATATTAAATCAAATTCTATGGATGTAGAAGATGAAGAAATCGCATTGGCTCTCCTCAGTAAGATTAAGAGTATTTCTGATGTGGACTTTAGTAAAGAAGAAATTAGAAAAGCTTTTCAGTATGCTTGTCTAAGAGGATTTAAACACGTTGGCTTGTCCAATCAAATGATTACGCCTGAAACCGTAGGAATATTTTTGAATTACTTAATTACTAAGTTATATAATGTAAAACATTTGAATGTATTGGATCCTGTTTGTGGAACAGGAAATTTGATTGTGACGATTGCGAATCACTCGAACATGGAAATGGATATAGTTGGAGTAGATCAAGATTTTACATCTTATCAATTGTCCTCAGCTTTATTTGATATGTTAGATTATGGCGATAAGATTTATTTGCAAGATGTATTGTCTTTTACATCACCGCTGATGGATTTAATTATTGGAGATTTCTCGTCTATTCAACATAAAAAATATTATGAAATAGTAAAGCATATTTCGAATCAGCTAGTTGAAGGCGGCTTTATCTTATCCATTGTGGATGAAGAAGTAGCGAGTGACAAACATTTAATTAACAATGCCAAGGATTTGAGTGATGATTTAATATTATTTGGGTTGTTTCGTTTACCAAAAGATATCTTAAAAAATCAAAGCAAATCTATATTGTTATTTCAAAAAAAAGGTCCAAAGGTTATTCAACCAAAAAAATTCTTGTTGGTTGACCTACCAGAATTTTCAAACAAAGAAGAAATGTTGATAGTGATCAATCAAATTAATGATTGGTTTAAACATACAGAATTTTACAAATTAGGAGAGGTTACTTTATGAAAAAAATAATGGCAGTAAATGCAGGAAGTTCATCTTTAAAATTTCAATTACTAGAGATGCCTGAAGAAAAACTAGTTACAAGTGGTATAGTGGAAAGAATAGGGATGAAGCATTCGGTTTTTTCTATTAAATTTAATGGAGAGAAAATGGAAGAAACAGAAGATATTGACAACCATGGTGTTGCTGTAAAAATTTTGTTAAATAAACTTCTTGAATTAAAAATCATTGCATCTTTTGATGAAATTTCAGGAGTTGGACATAGAGTTGTACATGGTGGAAATGAAATATCGGAATCCATTGTATTAGAAGAAAAAGAAATTGCTTATTTGGAACATATTGTGGAACTTGCTCCATTACATTTAGGCCCAAATTTGATTGGAATCAAAGCGTTTAAAGAAGTGTTACCTAATGTAAAGCATGTAGGTGTATTTGATACAGCTTTTCATCATACGATGCCAGAAGAATCCTTCTTATACGCTGTTCCTTATGATTGGTATGAGAAATATCAAGTGCGAAAATATGGATTTCACGGAACAAGCCATAAGTTTGTTTCTGACAGATGTGCTGAAATTATGGGTAAAAAACCCGAAGATTGTAATGTGATTATTGCTCATATTGGAAATGGGGCATCTATTTGCGCTGTAAAAGGTGGGAAATCAGTGGATACTTCAATGGGATTTACACCATTAGAAGGTATTCCAATGGGAACTCGTTCCGGAAATATTGATCCAGCAATTATTGATTATATGATGACTAAAAAAGGAAAATCTGCGAGAGAAATTACGAATTACTTAAACAAACAATCTGGTTATATTGGATTATCTGGACTTTCATCCGATTCAAGAGATTTAGTAAATGCTGCTGCTGAAGGAAATCATAGAGCACAACTAGCTATTGATGTTCAAGCAAAAAGAATTGCCGATTATATTGCGAGTTATTATGTATATATGGGCGGAGCTGATGCGATTGTATTTACTGCAGGTATTGGTGAAAACGCAAAAACAACAAGAGCGAATATTATTGAAAGAGTGAAAGTGTTAGGCGCAGAAATAGACCATGAAAGAAATGATTGTCGCGGAATTGAACGATTGATTTCTACCGATGATTCCAAAATCAAGGTTTATGTGATTCCAACGAATGAAGAAGTAATGATTGCGAGAGACACCCTTTCGTTATTGTAAATAAAGAATACAAACCTTCTATTAGTACTATTTATAATAGGAGGTTTTTTTATGTTTAAAATGGTATCTATGACGTTGATTTTAATAATTACCTCTCTAAATTGGTTTACAATCCCGAGTGAAGAAAATACAAACATAATTGATTCTATAATACTTGAGGGTAATGAAATCCAATATGGTTCTTATTATTATTTAGGAAATGTAGAAGGCATCATAATCATCAATACAGACAATGAAAATGATATTCCAAAAGTAATCTTCAACAGAGGACAAAACACAGATGTCATCCAATACATTGCGTATATCGATGATACGTATTTTTTAGCTGTTTGTGTTTCAACAATTGAAGTTACACGCTCTGATTCTATATTTCAAAAAATGTCAATCATAAAATATAGTTATAAAGGAGTGGAACAAGATAGAATTGAACTGTTAACGAAGCCATTAACATTTTACAATCATGATAATGCATTGGTCGTGATACAAGAAGATCTAAGTTATTTCTATGTGGATTCGGAGTTAAATGTACTAGACAAATTAACGATTGATTTCGATTATGAATATGCATACACAAATTTTTTTCAAGGAAACGCAATGGTGAATGATTTGCCTGTTGATGACATATACATTACAGACCCAGGAAGCTATAAAATCACATTCAATAATGAAGAATACTATTATGAATATATAATCCATATTCATCCTGTCGTAGACATATCAGGAGATATGTATTACGAAAACTATATAGGGGATGTCCTGGTGAAGCATAACGGATTCTTTTATATAAACAATCAGGAATATGAAGACGAAGCTATACTAAAAACTCCTGGCAATTATTGTATTAAAGTAACCGGTGAAAACAACTATATCTATGAACAGACTATTTTAATTTATCCAATCATAACATTTTTCGATGGTCAAACAACAAATCAATTTGTGAATAATATGGATATGTTTCAAGAAATATCTATTTTTTCAAATGGCATTTCCATGTTCTTAAATGATAAAATGTATGAGTCAAACGTTATTTCGGAAACCGGGAAATACCACTTATCAGTATATGGAATTAATGACATGGTGTATCATCTTGACTTCAATATTTATCCGTATGTTTTAGGGCTAGAAGACATAGATGAAAAGCACAATTTGAGTTTAGAAATTTTTGGGGAAGGCATGTTGAATGGAGAACGAGTTACTAAAGAAGTCACTATTTCAGAATCCGGAAGCTATCAATTGGATTTGCTTTTTGAAAATGAAGTATTTAAAACGTATGAGTTCACGATGAATATTGAACAAAATGATGCGGAAGAACAAAATGATTTTTCAACATATATTGGATATGGATTCATTGCCATAAGTGTTATAGGGACATTTATTATTTTACGTAAAAAATAGTTATTTATGTTTGATTATGTTATAATATTTTTGGTGAATATTATGATTGATTTTGACTTATACGTGCAGAGTACATATTCCATAAATGGTAGTTTAATTGATATTGATAAACTAGTTGAGAAAGCTTCAAAACAAGGTTATAAAGCCTTAGGACTAGTAGATCAAAATCACATGTATGGGGCATTAAAATTTTATAAAAGATGCCTTGAGTACGGGATAAAACCGATTATTGGAATAGAAATCATTTTAAAAGCAGATCCTTATGGGGATTTAAATTTATTGCTCATTTGTAGTAGTAAAGCAGGGTACAATAATCTTATTCAAATCAGTTCAATGATTGCATTAGAAGATGAGATTAGTCTGGATGATCTGCTAGAATATCAAGAAGATATAGCCTTTGTAATTAAGAGTGACGAAGGAGTTTTTTCGCATGCTATTTTTGAAAATAATATTGATTTAGCTAAAAATATCTTGCATTATTTGAGAGCAAGTTTAAACAATGTATATATTGGTTTAGATTTAAATAACTATAGCATTGAATTAAAAGTTGCACCACAGTTAGAGAAGCTAGGGAAAGTATTGATTACCAATAAAGTATCCTATTTTGATAAAGAAGATATTAAAACGTCGTCTATATTGGCAAAAATATTAAGAGAAGAACATGGAGACATTGGTTTATTTCAAGGCGATGATGTGTTTTATAATTTAAAACCAATGGAAGTATTGGATAAGATGTATGCTGCTTATCCTCAAGCAATTAAGAACACGTTGGAATTTGTGGATTCCTGTAAGATTAAGATTGATCTGCATTCTAGACATTTACCGAAATACAATGTAGAAGATCAAAGTGCTTATGAAAAATTAGTGGAATTATCGAACAAGGGTTTAACAAGAAGGCTAATGCAAACCGATAATTATTCGAAACATGTAGAGTACGAAAAAAGACTCAGTTATGAATTAGGTATTATTCACAAAATGGGCTTTGAAGATTACTTCTTAATTGTTTGGGATTTTGTTTTATATGCGAAGAAAAATGATATTTTAGTTGGTCCTGGAAGAGGATCGGCAGCAGGTTCACTGGTAGCTTATGTGTTAGGAATTGTTGATGTTGATCCAATTGAACATACATTGTTTTTCGAACGATTTTTAAATCCAGAACGAATTTCTATGCCAGATATTGATATGGATTTTCCAGATGATAAACGAGAAGAAGTTATCCAATATGTAATCAATAAATATGGTAAAAATAAAGTTGTTTCGATTATTACTTTTGGAACATTTCAAGGAAAATCAGCGATAAGAGATGTTGGAAGAATTTTGCAAATAGATACTGTAGTATTAGATGAATTATCGAAAAGTCTGTCCAAATCCGATAATTCCATTGAAATATTTAGAGAAAAATTTCCTAAAGACTATTCCTATTATGTAAACATACCTCAAACGAAAGAATTAATGGAGATAGCAGAAAAAATCAATGGACTTGTAAAACACACCTCAACACACGCAGCTGGAATCATTATATCTGGAGAAGATGTACGGCTTTATAGTCCAATTCAAAAGGGATTACTTGGAGGCTACCAAACACAGTACGAGGCATCGGATTTAGAAGTGATTGGCTTGTTGAAATTTGATTTTTTAGGTTTGAGAAATTTAACAATCATAAATGATACCATTCGATTAATTAAAGATCAAAAAGATGAAGATATCAATATATACAAAGTCCCACTTGATGATCAACCAACGTTTAAACTTCTTCAAGAAGTGAAAACTCTTGGTGTATTTCAACTAGAATCTACAGGTATGATGGATTTGGTTAAAAAAATGCAGATTGAGAATTTTGAAGACATAGCTACTTGTATATCTTTATATAGACCAGGGCCGATGGAGAACATTCCTTCTTATTTGAAGCGCAGGAATAGTGAAGAGAAAATCACATATCCCGATTTGGATTTAATGCAAATTTTAAAACCCACGAATGGTATCCCTGGCGGAAAAACTTTCGCGTTATCCCGAGTTTAACATTGAACAAGTAGTACCA
>CAZSVN010000048.1:0-8571 GCA_964610285.1 uncultured Candidatus Izemoplasmatales bacterium | reverse complement strand
AAAGAAATCGGTTATTTACCTTCAGAGGTTTTTTATTACGACAAAATGAAAGTGATTGATTTGTTAAATTATTCAGCAAGTTTTTATAAAAAAGATTGTTCCAAAAAAATTGCAGAATTAGCTGAAATCATGGAACTTGATTTGAATCGTAGAATTGAAGACTTATCGTATGGGAATAAGAAAAAAGTTGGTATTGTGCAAGGGTTGTTACATTCTCCTAAACTTCTCATTTTAGATGAGCCAACTAGTGGCTTAGATCCTTTGATGCAACAAAAATTCTTTAATTTGATTATGGAAGAAAATAAAAAAGGTGCTACCGTTTTATTTAGTTCACACATCTTAAGCGAAGTTCAACAACTTTGTAATCGGGTTGCCATTATAAAAGATGGGGAAATATTAAGTATTCAAGATATTAAATCAATCAAACATGATACTTACAAACGATTTACCATTAGAGGTGCTTCTCTTAATAACGGTAAGTTTAAAATTGAAGGAGTGACTCAACTTAAAGAAAGAGAAGACAAGGTAACTTTCTTATTTAAAGGAGATATCAATTTAATTGTTAAAATTTTGTCTGGATTAAAACTTACCGACGTTACGATTGAAGAACCTACATTAGAAGAAATTTTCTTGCATTACTACGAGTAGGTGAGAAAATGAATATATATAAATTTGAACTATCTATGCTTAAAAGGTCCATATTGATATGGGGGTTATCTGTTCCTGGATTTCTATTATTTTATATGGCGTTTTTTCCAGCTATGGCGTCTAGTGGAGGTACCTTCGCAGAAGTTCTGAGTGGATTAGATGAACGATTATTGAGAGCTCTTGGAATCATTCCAGAATTACCTATCGGAGAGATTCTTGGTTACTTCAATCTCACGATTGGGTTTGTAATGTTACCACTAGCAATTCAAGCATCAAACTATGGATTTGGGATGCTTAGCATCGAAGAAAGAGAGCTAACTGCTGACTTTTTGCTCAGTAAACCAATTTCTAGAACAAAAATCTTTGTTTCCAAAATTTTGGCTTCGTTGACTAGTTTGTTGATTATAGATCTGTTGCTTGTTGCATCAACATTTATAGCTTTGAACGCATTTAAAGGTGACGCTATCGTTGAATATCGAAATGTCATCCTTGTTTTATTATCTTTGCCTTTATTTCAATTGACGTTTATGAGTATTGGCATGGTGATATCAGTTTCAATAAAAAAAGTTAGTAGTGTATTGAGTTTTTCTATGGCCTTAGGTTTTGGCACCTTTATTATTTCATCGTTAGGTGGAGCAATTAGTTCTAGTTATTTAATATACCTAACACCATTCAAACATTTCGATAGTTCTTATGTGCTTATCAACGGAAGTTGGAATTGGAGTTTATTAATCATATCGTTATCCGTTATGATATTATCTTTTGTTGCTAGTTATTTCTTGTATTTAAAAAGAAATATAGCTTCGCTGTAGGGAGGCTATTATGAATATTATTTTTCAAGAATTTAAATCAAACTTAAAATCCTTTATCATTTGGTTTCTTTCTTTAAGTGCGCTATTTTTCGTTGCTAGTTTTGAATTTGAAATGTTCCAAAGTGATCCTCGGATTTTAGAAGCAATGGAAAGTTTTGATTTCATATTCGCTGCATTAGGAGGACTTCCGGATTTAACAACGGCATCTGGTTACTTAAGTTTAGTATCATTATATCTATATATCCCTCTTGCTATATATTCTGCTTTGCTTGGAAGCCAAATCATTTCGAAAGAAGAGCAAAATAAGACAGCGGAATATTTATTTACATTACCTATTTCAAGAAACAAAGTAATTATTAGCAAATTAACTGTTGCGTTGAGTTACACCATCCTTTTGAATGTGCTTTCCATGTTAGTGTGTTTATACTCCTTTGGGAGGTTTAGCACTACACTGGATACCTTCTCTGTATTTGTGTTTCACCTAGGAATTGGTATATTATTAACGCAAATCATATTTTTGTCCATAGGAATGGTTCTATCAGGTATATTAAAGCAATACAAACGTTCTGGAGGAATTACTATAGGAATTGTAATTGGAACCTTTATGATATCGATGCTAGTTGGCTTAGCCGAAAAAGCGGATGTATTAAAATACATTACTCCCTTTCAATACTTTCCTTCTACAGCAATGTTAGAAGGCAAGTTTGAACTCGTGTATATTATCATAACAATCATTATTGTTTCAGTATCTTTTGGAGGGTTATTTTTCTTCTATAAAAAGAGAGATTTATATATTTAATTGAGCTTTGCGCTTTGCAAAGTTCTTTTTTTTTGCAAAAAAAAGAAGACGAAATCGCCTTCTAATTATCAAACTGTACTTCTATAGTTGCATATTCGTTATCCATGTACTGAATATAAACATCTACATTGATATAAGTGTTATCATACCATCTGTATAATGGATATATCGTTTCTCCAAAAACATCATCCTCTAAAAATAAATCATCGTCTTCAGAATAGGAATTTCGAAAGATATAATTGTCCATATCTGCTTCAATAATTTTTATTAACATATTCCGTGTGTCTGTATTGTTATTATTGAAGATGGAATAATAGTACAAATCTTCATTGTACCCATTATCGATTGCCGCACTTACATGATACATAACAATTCCGGGAATAGTGAAAATCCAATAGTTATCTGCCTCATTTAATCCCAGTGGTGTATAGTAACTAATTAAAATATATTCATCAAAAATAGTATTATTCCAATGATCAATAAGCAATATCACTTCCCCACTTTCCATAAATGGAGTGATGTCTACCGTCATAGATTCTTCTATCACAATTGGAGTTATCCAGCCTAATAGCATTTTAGAGAATGGATTGTGATCCCCATATGTACCATCCATCATGTCCGCTCCACCGAGACCACCACTATTATAATTATCTTCGTCAGAATAATCATAATAATCATCTACTCCTAGCATATGTCCTGTTTCATGAATGCTGATTCTTGCATTAATATCATCACTTCCTTCAGAAAAGAAGTCTGTTCCACTCCAAGAGTAATACATAGGTTCAACGCCATCAAAAACATAGTATTCATCTATGCGATTATCATCTTTTGCAAAATAGTCTTGATATGCCCACCAAAGGTCAGATCCACCTTCATCGCTCACTGAATGTGTATATATAACGTATATTCCATCTATAAGATTATCGCCATTTGCATCATAATCTGAGTAATCAATTTGCCCGTCATAATATTGCAATAATTCATAAATAATATCGCTGTCCGGGTAGGTTACTTCATCGTCATCATATAACCAATCTCCTGTAAATGGATCAATTGCCCAAAGTTTTTCGTATTCATTTTCGTAATAGCTTGATGGTTCTTCTGCGCGATAGAATCCATACACATCAGCTGTTAAATTCAATTTCCCATAGGAACTCTTTAGATAATAACTATTTAATGATTCAAAATCAATTTCATCCGATGGGCTATTAAATGCTTTCTCAATGTCGGCTATATCAATATCACTAGCAAAACTTGGATAATCACTAAAATCAACAGCAAAGACCAATACTTTGACATCGCCTTGGCTTGGAATTCCCACAAAATCTAATTCATCCTGTAATAAATGATATCCAGTCGGGATAATGGGTTGATTATCGTTTTGAGTTGTGGTAGCTGAGGTTGTTGTAGCTGAGGTTGTTGTAACTGTTGCAGTCGTAGTTGTAGCTACTGCAATTGTTGATTCTATTGTTGTCTGTGCAGTCGTAATTGTATTATTCGATGTTGTAGCAGAACTCGTTGTAATAGATTGAGTCGTTTGAGTGGTTGTTCCAAAAAAATCACAAGAAATAAACATAATGCTTATCAACCATAAAACAGCTATTAAAAATATCTTTTTCTTCATAAATATCCTCCAGTATGCATATATTATAGCATAGAATGTGTCGCGCTTAATTTAGAACGCATTGCTTATTTATATACTACTATTTTTCAACACAAAACTATTATTGATTACAATATTTGTTTACCAAGGCTTGAAACTCTGTTTCATCATTTTGGGTTGGAATGTTATCATTCAACTCGTATAAACTCCAAAATTCTTGATGTGTTGTGTATTCATTTGTCATTAATGTTTTAAGTTCTCCAAGCGTCTCTTGTTCTAAGAATAAATCTTTTGTGTAGGTTTCATAATTGATATTATTATCAGGGTATTCAACATGTTCTAGATGCTCAAATCGTTTCACTAGAGCATCGCGACCAGTTAAGTAAAGTAAATATCCATCCGAAACTTTCATGCCTATCTTAAACGCTTTTGGATTGCCTGGTTCCATTCTCAATGCAAAGAATTTATCCCCATAATATGCTCTTTTATCATTGTGTGGTGCACCAAAATTCCATAAAGTATAGAATATTTGTGGATCGAAGTCTTTTACCGTTTTAGGTAATGGTATGATTTCTAATCCTGGACCCTTACACATAGATAATGACCAGCAAGCTAACTTAACAGGTGATTTAGATAAGTTTATTATCTTGCTTTTCAATTTAATTAAATTTTGATCTTCAAATGTCAAACTCATAATTAATTGTAAATTTGTAGATATTTGAGGTTCTTGAATTAAATCAATTCCTTTGTCAGTTTTAATAAACTGCACAGGATTATTATCTGGATAATATGTCGAATAATCTTCTGGGCTTTTCCACAGTCTATGGCCTCCATAAGCATGCCAAGTAGCTCCTTTAAAAAAGATATCATCCACTTGGTTGCCTGAAAGATTTCCCTCATCATTTACATCTTCCCAAAAGACATTTTCTCCAGTTAATCTTCTAAAACTAATAATTCTTGGCCCCACATCTAACGTAGCAATGATTTCCAATAAACCATTCGAAATTTTCATACATCTTCCAAATTTCTTGTAACTTATCTCTTCATAAACTAAATTCATATTCTTACTCCAATCTTGTTAATATGACTATATCAATAATATCATAAAATATATAAAGAGGGAAGAAATTATCTTCCCTTTTTATTTTTTCTTTCAAACATTCTTGTTCGTTCTAATTCTCGTTGTTTATGAAATGCGTTTAACTTCATAACCTTCAAATATTGTTCGAATCGTTCCGTATCCAACTCGCCATCACTTATCGCTTTTTGGACCATACAACCTGGTTCTTGTATATGTTTACAATCGGAAAAGTAACAC
The DNA here is from genome assembly GCA_964610285.1 of uncultured Candidatus Izemoplasmatales bacterium. Taxonomy (GTDB): domain Bacteria; phylum Bacillota_I; class Bacilli_A; order Izemoplasmatales; family Hujiaoplasmataceae; genus 4572-104. The sequence continues at coordinate 3,391 of CAZSVN010000048.1, read as the reverse complement.
TCTTCGCTCAGTGACTGAATATCTTCAAATGCTTCTTCTGAAACAAAGTAAGATGAAACAATTCGAATCCCTGGTGTATCTATAACTTTTCCACCACTTTTGAGTTGAATTAACTCTCGATTAACTGTCGTATGTCTTCCCTGCGCATCCGATAATCGGATTTGACTCGTTTTAAAATGTTCTTCACCAATTAGATGATTAATAATGGTCGACTTTCCAACACCACTACTTCCTATAAATACAGCTGTGTTTTTGTTAATTATCGTTTGAATTAAATCCAAATCCTCTTGATCAAATGATGAAATCGTAAGTATCTGACAATCGGTAACACTTTTCACTATTTCTACGAAATCATCACTATTATTACATAAATCCTTTTTCGTTAATAAAATGATAGTTTCAAAATTGGAATCATATGTCAAACTCAAGTAATTTCTTAATTTTCGAACATTAAAATCTTCATTTAAAGACATGCATATAAAAACCAAATCAATATTCGTAGCTAATATATGTTTTTCATGTAAATTTCCTACATCTTCTCGCTCCAAAATACTTATTCTATCCACGACATTCTCAATAATCCCTAAATATTCATCGGCCATTCGAAACTTAACATAATCGCCAATTTGTGGATAGTCAGACTTCTTGTAATTTACAAATTTGAATCTTCCGCTGACTTCCATATTAATCTTTTTGAAATCTGATTCTACTACATAACGCTCTTTATAAACAGCAATTACTTGCCCATTGTTTAGAGAATGTTTGTTTTGCTCACTATTCAATATATCTCTCCTTTCATGTAAAGATAGATACATCTAAAGCAAACAAAAAGGACCGCAAATGGGTCCTCAAAATTTCTATAAGGTCTTTATTTGCATATGGATGTATCTTCAGTTGTAATTAAATTTACCAAATCCTTCATTATACATCACTCCTTCTTAAAGCTACTTTTATGATACGAAATTTTTAACAAAATGTCAATTAATATTTTTCTAAGGAATAGGTTGCGTAGGTTACAATATCATCACTGTTTTTGGCTGGTTCATCAACATATCCTTTAAATTTAAATCCCAGTCTCCTTGCTAGTCTTATCGAAGCAACATTGGATTTATCGGTCCAAATATCAAATATGGTAAATCCTAAATCTTCATTACAAAACTGCATTACAACTTGAATCGCTTCTAGCATATATCCCTTTCCTCTTCTATTAGGATATAAACTATACCCAAACTCAATCGAATTTAATTCAAAGTTCACGTTCCAAGCAGAAATCGTTCCAATAGGTTCATCCGACTCTTTATCACAAATCATCCAAAATAACGATGTCTTAAGCTGATATTGAAGCATTTTATCAAAAAACGCTTGTACATCATTTAAGGAGTAGGCTACTTTGTAATCGGCATAGGGAAAGTTTTTTTTATCTTTTAGATATTCGTATTGATACGTGTAATCTGACTGTTTAGGTTGTCTCAAAATCAAACGGTTTGTTTCTAATTGTTTATATATTAGTTGATCCATGTTTTCTCCTTTTTAAAACAAAATTATAGACAATTACTATGATAGTCACAAGGATTAATATGAATTTTAACAATGTAAAGATTCCACATATAGACGCTAAAAAGTTTCCTACCCCAACGGACAATTGAATATCGATAATAAGATATTCAAACAAATCAAACATCATAGCGAAAAATGGTATCCATATAAGATATGAAGTTTTATCACTTACTACTCTAGTCATTATAAATATTAATGCTGGATAGAATGTTAAAATAAAGACATAGTCTATATAGTGTGTTGTTTGATAAAATCCTATTTGTACTTGAGGGATATTATTTAGCGTTTCAAAAAACGTATCTTTTGAATAGACAAAAACCAAATCCAACATATACTTGTTATCAAATTCAGCATTAATCCCAAATAGCTTCGTTCCCATCAAGATATAACAAATCATACTTATTACACCAAGGATTATGATTATTTGATTAGTATTATTAGCTTTTAACCAATTTAATAATTTTTTATACAACGTTATCACCTCACACTTATATATTATACTGTAAATTTAAAAAAAAATAAGAAAAATTCTAAAAAGAATCTTTCTTATATAATGCCATCTTCTACTCTCTTAATAAGATTTTGTATGTGCGCTTTAATCAAGTCTCTCGTTGCTTCAAAATCTTTCTTAGGTCCACCACTCGGGTCATCAAGAGCCCAATCTTCTCTATGTGTAGTTGGTACGTATGGACACTGTACTCCACAGCCCATTGTTATTAATATGTCTAATTTTCCTGGAATTGCATCAAGAAGTTTACTTCTCGAATAACTCATATCAATTCCTAAATCTTCCATCACTTCAATTGCCAAGGGTTTTGGACTAGGGTAGACTTCTGTTCCTGCAGAATACACATCAAAGAAATCACTTGCATAGTGCTTCATAAATCCTTCTGCCATTATACTTCTACAACTATTGTGAGTACAAACAAAGGCTATCACTTTTTTCATATCTATCCTCCAGTAATCTTTTCCTACAACTATATTTTAACGGTAATTGATATTTTGTACAAGAGAATACAGTAATTAAATTTGCTTCTATAGAAAAGAGAAGATTTCTCTTCTCAAAATAATAATCTATATCAGCCCTATTTCATCAACGCTTACCTTTGGTTTTAAAAAAACAAAGGCTTTGGGTTTAATGGTAACTCGATATTTTCTTCCTAATTTTAGATTATACGATTCACTAAGTTTATAAGATTCTCCTGATAAATACGGCATACCAAAATGAAGGTGAAACTTAGTTGGCAATTTAAGAGTCAATTTGTCGTTCATCATTTTGTAGGTTTCAACATTGTTAATAACAATATTTGGAAAAGAATGAATCATAAATTGATTTTTTATTCTTAAAAAGACAAACTCTACTATTATTTCAGTCATGGAATCTACTGTTTCAATATTTTGAGCTTCTTTTGGTTCTGGATTTTCTTCCACATATTGTCTTGTTTCTTTTCGTGTGGCCCTTCGTGCTATCCAGTATATGATTGTTATAATGATAAAAAAAGTTATAAGTTGTGGCATATATATCTCCTTTTTTATTACAGTTTATCATATTTAAGGGCTTAAAAACAAGTCGTTTATAAACTTTTTATACTTTTTATGACCAACGTCTTGGGTCGCCTTTTATGGTATCCAAGAATTGCATATCTTCTTCTTTTAATTCGAAGTCTAATTGGCTATTTTGGATGATTCTGTCTTCGTGGGTTGATTTAGGAAGTGGAGCAACACCTTTTTGCAATAGATATCGAATGCATACTTGAGCAGATGATACATTGTATTTTTCACATGTCGCGTTCATCTCAATCAGGCATTCGCACCGACAGCATGATCGGCGCCC
>CAZSVN010000047.1:0-8598 GCA_964610285.1 uncultured Candidatus Izemoplasmatales bacterium | reverse complement strand
AATCCTGTCGAAGGAACAATGCTAACTGTATCGAGAGAAGCAGCTGATAAAGCAGTTTCTGTTTGTACTTCTGTTAATAATTTTGAACAATTGTTTGAAGAATATATTGTAGAACTTGATGAGTCACTTATTAGAACACCAGATTTACTACCAATTTTGAAAGAAGTTGGAGTGGTAGATTCCGGTGCGGCTGGGTTTATCGAAATTATTAAAGGAATGTATGATGCTTTGAATGGTAACATTTATGAAACGAAAACTCAAGAGTCTGATTACAAAGTAAACCTAACCAACATTCAACATATAGAAGGTGATGATTTTGGATATTGTACAGAATTTATCATGCAAGTAGAAAAGATGAATGAGTTTGATCAAGCAATGTTTACAGAAATGATTTCACCTCTTGGAGATTCCTTGGTAGTCGTTTTAGATGAAAATATTCTAAAAGTACATATTCATACCAAAACTCCTGGAGATGCGTTGAATTTAGCTCAACATTATGGATTCTTTATTAACATGAAAATTGAAAATATGAATTTACAACATACAGAAGTATTGTTACATCAATCCATAGATCATCAAGATGATTGCGGTTGTGGACATGATCATTCCCACAGTGTAGCTCCAACATTAAAGAAAAAATATGCTTTAGTTGCCGTTGTGAACGGTGAAGGGTTAAAAGAAACATTTATTGAAATGGGTTGTGACTTCATTATTGAAGGTGGTCAAACCATGAATCCTTCTGTGGAAGACTTTGTGAAAGCTGTAGAAGAAATCAATGCGGATCATATTATCATCATACCAAATAATAAAAACGTAATGCTTTCAGCAGATGCTGCAGCGAAAATGATAGAGAATGTGGATGTGCGAGTATTAAAAGCAAAAACAATTTCTCAAGGATATGCTGGACTTACTATGTTTGATGCAACACAAGACATTGAAGAAAATCTTGCGAAAATGGATGCCTATATCAAAACTGTTAAAAGTGGCGAAGTTACTTATGCTATTAGAGATAGTCTCTTAAATGGGTTGGAAATAAAAAAAGGCCATTTTATGGGAATCTTGAATGGTGACTTGATAACAAGTAATGAAACAAGACTTCAAACTTGTGAACATCTTTTAAGAGATATGGTGGATGATTCCTCTGAAATCTGTACCGTTATGTACGGTGCTGATGTCACAAAAAATGAAGTGGAAGAGTTAGGAAACTATGTATCAGAAACGTTCCCAGTTGAAGTAGAATTAATCAATGGTGGACAAAATATTTATTCTTATATAATTACAGTAGAGTAGAAATATAAAGGGGTATTGTTAGATACCCCTTTTTTTTGTATAATATGTTTACCAAACAAAAGAATGAGGGCAGAATGAGTCAACTAATTGATGTAAAAGGAATTGGACCAAAAGTCATTAAAAAACTAAATAATCAAGGAATCCAAACAATACAAGATTTATTGTTTTATTTTCCTATGAAATATGAAACACGTTCTATTGATTTATTTGAAGATATCATAATCAATGAAGAGTGTACATTGGAAGTAACTATTAAAAATCAACCAAAACTGTATTTTATTCGAAAGAGCTTGGATAAACTATCCATGGAAGTTGAAACGAACCGTATATTATTCCAGGTTCACATTTTCAACCGACGGTTCTTAATGAGTGCTTTAACACCAGGAACGGAAATTATTATTACGGGAAAATTCCTTAAAAATCTTTCAAGCTTTACCGCGAGTAGTATCATTCTAAAGAAAAATTATAAAGCGGGAATATTACCAGTTTATGGGATAGATGATGTAAAAGAAGCAAATATGAGAAAAATCATTTCGGAAGTGTTATCAACCAATATCACTCTCAAAGAAACATTGCCAGAGCGATTATTGTTGAAACACCAAATCCCAAATATCAATGATTTAATTTATAAGATTCATCAACCGAAACAAGAACAAGATATTTATGAATCTAAAAAACGGATTGTGTATGAGGAATTATTAGAGTTTGCTTTGCGAATGGAATCATTAAAAAAATTAAATCAAACCATCGTTACTAAAGAAAAACAATACGATATCGAACTGGTTCGCTCGTTTATAAGTACTTTACCATTTACTTTAACCGGGGATCAACAACTTGCAACCAATGAAATATTCCGCGATTTAAAGAAACCAAACCAAATGAATCGATTACTTCAAGGAGATGTTGGTTCAGGAAAAACCATTATCAGTATCATCGCGAGTCTAGCAGTAGTAACTGCCAACTTTCAAGTAGCTGTAATGGCTCCTACACTCGTTTTAGCGAAACAACACTATAATACATTCAAAAAATATTTAGACCCTTATAACATTCAAATTCGACTGTTAACTTCGGACTTATCAAATAAAACAAAAAAACAAATTAACGAGGAAATCAAAAATGATACCGTTGATATTATTATCGGAACCCAATCACTGATTCAAGAAAAGATTGATTTTCATAATTTAGGTTTTGTTGTAATAGATGAACAACATCGTTTTGGAGTGAATCAACGAAAAGAGCTAAGATTAAAGGGAAGTGTTCCCGATGTTCTTCTAATGAGTGCAACCCCGATACCTCGGACATTAGCAATTTCTCTTTATAAAGATATCGATATATCATTCATTAAGGAAAAGCCTCTTGGAAGAAAAGATATCATCACGGACATTATCGAATATGAAGAACTTGATTCTTTATTATTACAGGTTATAAAAGAACTCGACATGGGACACCAAGCCTACTTTATTTGTCCTAAAATTCTTGATTCCGAAACATCGATTAAGATTTCGGTTGAAGAATTAAATGAACTTCTACAAAAAAAGTTAGGACATCTTTATCAAATAGATGTGTTGCATGGAAAAATGAGCGATGAAGAAAAAGAAATTGTCTTAGATAGATTCTACCGAAACACCACCAAAATACTCATATCGACTACGGTTGTAGAAGTGGGAGTAGATGTAAAGAACGCAACCGTTATGATTGTCGTTAATGCAAATTCATTTGGACTAGCTCAGTTACATCAACTGCGCGGAAGAATCGGACGAGATGAACATCAGTCTTATTGTTATTTAGTTGTAGATAATCTACTCGAATCATCAGATCGATTACAAGTGTTAAAAGACACAAATGATGGATTTTTGATTAGCGAGTATGACTTGTCTATTCGTGGCCCAGGGGAAGTTTTTGGAAATATTCAATCGGGGATACCTGCTTTTAAGATGGCAAATTTAATCAATGATCAAGAAATCCTTGAAGAAGCTTTTGTTGACGCATTAGAGATTATTGGTAGCCCAGATAGTTTGTCTAGAAAGTTAATGAATAAAGCATTAAAATTAATTGAATCTTATAATTTAGATTGATTTATGATATACTATTTTATGATAGAGGTGAAGCAAAATGATTCGAATAGCAGTCGATGCAATGGGTGGAGATTATGCTCCTAACGAACAAATTGAAGGAGTAAAATTAGCTCTTAAAAAAATAGCAGATATTGAAATTATTTTATATGGTGATGAAGCCATTATGAAACCTTTATTCTTAGGACAAGACAGGATAACGTTTGTTCATGCTCCTTATGCAATACCAATGGGAGAAAAAAATCCTATACAAGCGATTAAAACGAATAAAGAAACGTCTTCAATGGCTAGAGCTTTATCAAGTTTAAGAAATGATGAAGCCGATGCGGTAGTGTCTAGTGGCGCTACACAAGCTTTGATTGCAGGTGCACACATTTTAGTTAGAAGAATGAAAGGATTCAAGAGAACGGCAATAGCACCGGTTATACCTTCTGTTAGTGGCAAACCTAAGATTTTATTGGATGCTGGTGGTAATCTTACAATAAAACCAGAATATATGCTTCAACAAGCATATTTTGCTAAGATTTATGCAGAAGAAGTATTAAACATTGAAAACCCTGTTGTTGGTTTAATAAATATCGGTACAGAGCCAGGAAAAGGTAGAGAATTGGATCACGAAGTGTTCGAATTGTTTAGCAACACCAATCTCTTTGAATTCTATGGAAATATGGAACCAAAAACTATTTTGGACCCACCATGCGATATTATGATTAGTGATGGATTCACTGCGAATATCGTAATGAAAACAATAGAAGGAACAGCCAAAGGAATGGGAACCATTTTAAAAAATAACCTAAAAAGTTCTTTTTTTGGAAAAATTGGTGCTCTATTAGCAAAGAAAAACTTAAATGCATTTAAAAAAGCTATGGATGCTTCTGAAATTGGTGGCGCTGTAATTTATGGATTGTATAGACCTGTTGTGAAAGCTCAAGGGTCTTCAAAAGCATATGGATTCTATAATGGAATTCGCCAAGCCGCAGATATTTGTCGAAAACAAGTATTTCAAAAAGTGGAAGCGTATTTAGAATCTCAAAAGGAAGAGATTGATGAGTAAAAATATTAAAGAGTTAGAAAAGAAATTCAATTTAAATTTTAATAATTTTGATCTTCTTGAACGAGCTATGATGCACTCTTCATACGCAAATGAAAACAACAAAAAGAGTAATGAACGACTTGAATTTATCGGAGATGCCGTTTTAGATTTAGCGGTAGGTAAATTCCTTTTTGAACATTTGAATGAATCCGAAGGTGTTCTCACCAAAAAACGTGCTCAAGAGGTATGCGAACAGTCCTTATATGAATATGCCAAAAGTATTCATTTAGGAGATTATTTGCTTCTTGGAAAAGGGGAAGAAATGTCTGGTGGCAGAGAGAAACCAGCATTACTTGCCGATGCCTTTGAATCTCTACTTGGCGCGATATTTATTGATAAAGGATATCTTGAAACCTATAAAGTTTTAGAGAAAGTAGTCTTTCCTATAATCCAAAAAAATATGAACGAGGACGACAAAGATTATAAGAGTAAATTACAAGAATTAGTACAATCCGATAAACGAACATTAGAATATATCATTGTATCAGAAACCGGTCCAGCACATGACAAAGAATTTACAGCAAGAGTATACATGGATGATACAATTATTATGGGTGAGGGCGTTGGAAAATCGAAAAAAGAAGCAGAACAAAATGCCGCTTTAGCAACACTTGATAAACTCGCAAAAAGTAGATAGGACGTGACGTTGTGGATTATGCAATTATCAAAAAACTAATTGAAGAAGAAATTTTGGATTTTGACAAAATGCTTCTTAAAAATTATAAAAAAATAGGCTTGTCAGAAATTGAAGCCTTTTTGTTGATTGAGTTACATCGCCAAAAAAAAGGTGGAGAAACCTTTATATCACCAACAAGACTAGTCAAGAAGTTAACAATATCGGAAGACAAATTGCTACAAGTGTTGGATGGCCTAATTGCTAAAAAATATTTAATAATTCGTTTAGTTAAACATGACAATGAAAAAGAAACAGAGGATTTTTCTTTGGATAATACTGTTAGCAAATTAATCGAAATCTATAAGAATCAAATTCGTCTTGAAGTAACCAATACAGACCACATTTATGAAACAAAAGAAGAAGAAATTGTTGATTTATTGGAAACGCAATTTCAAAAACAATTAAAGCCACTCGAAATTGAACTGATTCAAAAATGGATCAATGAAGACGGCTATAGTGTAGAAGAAATTAAGCGCTCAATTTTGGATGCAATAAAAGCAAATAAATCTTCTATAAGCTATGTGGATGGTATGTTATTGAAACGTAGTAAGTTAAATAAAAATACGGATAAAACCAAATATAATCCTGAAAAATCGGAAGCATTAAAGGCGTTTTTTGATACTTGGGAACAAAAATAATGATTTCAGAAATTATATATCAAGAAATATCCAAATTGTATCCAAATGCCAGATGTGAGTTAAATTATAAAAAAGACTACGAATTGTTAATTGCAATCATGTTAAGTGCTCAAACAACAGATCAAGCGGTAAACAAAGTAACGGAACAACTATTTCAAAACTATCATAGCATTCAGGAATTCGCTAGTGCTAGCATAGAAGATTTAGAACAAGATATCAAACGAATAGGTTTGTTTCGTAATAAATCAAAAAACTTAAAAGCAATGGCAGAAATGATTGTCAAACAACATGAATCAAAAGTGCCAAACTCGCAAGATGAATTAGAAAAATTGCCGGGGGTTGGAAGAAAAACTGCAAATGTTTTTCTAGCAGAGTTTTACCATATTCCCCGCATCGCAGTGGATACTCATGTCTCAAGAGTTTCCATTCGGCTAGGGTTTGCAAACGAAGCAGATAGTCCAGTCAAAATCGAGGAAAAACTTAAAAAAATATATGACGAATCACGGTGGATAGATCTTCATCATAAATTGATATTTTTTGGTAGATACTTTTGTAAAGCCAAAAAACCAAATTGCTCAACATGCCCAATAATTAAATATTGTAAAATGCCAATTCTATAAAGAATTGGTTATTTTTTACCAAAAATAGCGATATAATCGGTTTTGGTTTACAAATAATAAAAAAATTTCAATAAAATTTTCTTTATTTATTTCTTATCTTTATATATAATATAAAAGATAAAAATTACACAAATAAAAGAGAGGAAGAAAAATGGAATTAAATTTAAGCATGTCGATTAATAGACGCAGACAAGAAATGTACAACTTTTATTACCGAGGGATTGGTGATAGAATTAAAAAAAGAAGGAAGGAATTACAGTGGACACAAGAGTTGCTCGCCAAAGGAATATGCTCCAACACTTACATATCCAAACTCGAAAACAATAAAATTGTAGTGAATAAAGAGCATTTATTATTACTGATGGAGAGAATGGGATTGCCAACAGATAAAATAGGATATCCTGAAAAAATGGTCGATATTCTAGAAAAATCGATTCTGTATTTTTTTCATAAAGATGTTGTCGCATTTCAACAACTTTTTGAAGAAATCGAAAAATATGAGTTTGGAATTTTGATTTATGTTGCGAGACTAGGTTATTATGTTTTAACAAAAGATTTTGATAATGCTAAGACTATTTATGATGATATGTATCGTTACTTAAACTCATTAGAAGAATACGGATTTGCAGCATTCCTGATATTTGGAGGCTTTTATAATGTTGGCATTCATGATTATCAAACAGCAAGGATGATTATTGAGTCCGTTGAGGGTAAAATACAAAACGATGAGTTTTTATTCGGGTTATATTCTTATTTAAAATTTATCGTGTATGGAAACCTACACTATTTTAACTGCTCTAGAGATGCATATTCTATTGCTGAGACTATCTTTATGGATAAGTTTAATGTCTCTAGAATTCATGATTTATTATATTATAAAAATATATCCTTCATTTTCGAAGGTGCGCTTCATTGTGTAAAATCAGATTACGATGTACAGTTTATTTCGGATTTAAGTGACAAAAGTTATTATTTAATTATAAAATCTTTAGTTACGGAGAACAAACTTGATTGTTTAAATCAGTTGGAACCAGAAGGTGATTATTATATCGATGGGTTATATTTAAAGGCAAGATATCTTTATAAGAATAATAAGTTAGAGGATTATAAAAAAACAAAAACCATCATTAATGATATACACTATAAGCTTCAATCCAAGATTGATTACCTTAATTTACTTAAATTGTACGAAGATGGTGAGTGGTTATATGTTAAAGATTACTTAATTAACTATGTGTTGCCATACTTAGTTGAATATCAACAATTATTTCTAATTAAATCTGTTATACAAGAAATCGTTCAAATTTTAGAAAGTAAAAAACGTTATAAAGATGCACTAACATATTTGAAAAAATACGATGCTTACAAAGAAAAATTTCAAACGAAAAAAAAGATCACCCTATAAAAAACTCTTCAAAAAATGAAGAGTTTTTTTCTTATAATAATTTAAGTATTTTATTCGCTAGGTTTAAATATTGCATTCCAGCAAGGTCGGTTTCTTTATAGATAGAATTGTTGCTTGGAGTAATTGGCAACTCTGCCAATAATTCAACAAGTAATTCATCTGCTACAACTTTTCCTCCACCTTTACCAAAGATATAATGTTTTTTGTTATCGACTTCAAAATATGACATGTTTTCTACAACACCGATGACTTCCTGATTTAAATTTTTCGCAGCGTAACCAGCTTTAATCGCTATATGTGCTGCATTTTCTTGAGGAGTTGTTACAATCAACATTTTCGCATCTTTCGCAAAATCTTTCATATCAATCATGATATCGCCTGTTCCAGGTGGTAAATCCACTAGGAAGAAGTCTATTTCACCGTTCCATAATGTTTCTTCAAAGAATAGTTTTAACACTTTATTTAACATCGGTCCACGTAACATTAAAGCTCTATTTTTTTCTACTAAATATTCTGTGGAAACCATTTGAACCCCATCACGTTCGAATGGATAAATCTTTCCATCATTATTACCTAGTAATTGATGTTCCGTAGCTTTTAATATTTTTGGCATATTTGCCCCATATACATCGGCATCAATAATAGCGACTTTTTTATTTAAACGCATTAAAGCATACGCTAAATTTGCCGTTACAGTTGATTTTCCAACTCCACCCTTACCAGATGCTATCAATAATGTCTTTGCACCTGTAGACTCTGATTTTCCTTGGATGAAATCCACTTTAAGGCCTTTATATCTCATAT
>CAZSVN010000046.1:2920-8620 GCA_964610285.1 uncultured Candidatus Izemoplasmatales bacterium | reverse complement strand
AGACAAGCATATAGAGATTAAACATAAAAAGTCAGTGTCTGGGGATATAAGCATAATTACAAAATAATTTTTATAAATTGTTGTATAATATTTACAAGAGGTGAAGAATATGCAATTAGAAACAAAATTTAGAGAAATGATTAACAAAATGAAGGCGTATATATATGTACTTCAACTAACTGGTTGGGATTCTAACACAGAAGCTCCAAGAGGATCATTCAAGCGCAGAGCTGAAGTTCTAGGAATCTTATCTCGAGAATTATTTTCTTTAGAAATATCAAAAGAGTACCAAGATGTAGTTAATGAACTTTTTTCTAAACTAGATACATTAGATGATCACTTAAAAAGAGAAGTAAAAAAAGCAAAGAAGTCTTTGGATAAAATCATTAATATTCCAGAAGATGAGTTCGTAGAGTATCAAAAATTATTGCAAATGTCCCAACAGGTATGGGAAGATGCGAAAAAAAATAATGATTATGAATCCTTTAAAGGTAATTTAGCAAAGATTATAGAGTTTAATAAAAAGTTTGCTTTATACTATAATTCCGACAGGGATCCATACGATACACTATTGGATGAATTTGAAGAAGGAATGAGCACAAAAGAGTATGATGAATTCTTTTCACAATTGAAAGAAGAATTAGTACCTTTTGTAAAAGAAGTATTAAACGTTACTAATACGAAATATGATACATTTATAAACGATTCATTTGACCCTAAGAAACAAGAAGCGTTTTGTGATTATCTAATTGATGTTATGAAATTTGACAGGACAAGGGGATTGATGAAAAAATCCGTTCACCCTTTCACTTGGAATACATCACCAGAAGATGTTCGTTTTACAACACGTTATCTAGAAAACTATGTATTCTCAAGCATCTTCGCTGCTATTCATGAATTGGGACACGCTACATATGAACAACAAATTTCTATAGACTTTGATACAACATTATTGAACGGTGGAACATCAATGGGAATCCATGAGTCTCAATCAAGATTCTATGAAAATACAATTGGTAGAAGTTTAGAATTTTGGGAAACTCATTTTGATAAATTTAAAGAATTGTTTCCAGAGCAAACCAAAGATATTACACCAGAAGATATGTATAGAGCTGTTAATAAAGTAGAAGCATCTTTAATTAGAGTAGAAGCGGATGAACTAACATATCCGATGCATATAATGCTTCGTTATGATATTGAGAGAAAATTAATGTCAGGGGAAACATCCGTTGATGAATTGCCTGATTTATGGAATAACCTAATGCAAGAATATCTCGGTGTTCGGCCAAATTCCAATAGTGATGGCGTATTACAAGATGTACATTGGAGCGGAGGAATGATAGGATATTTTCCGACTTACGCACTTGGCTCAGCATAATCAGCGCAAATCTATTATGCAATGTTGAAAGAAATTGATATTCCAAAGATTGTTACGGAAAATCAAATTGAAAAAATCAACGAGTGGTTAAAAGAAAAAATTCATAAATATGGTTCAAGCAAAACGCCAAAAGAATTGATTCTTGAAGTTACCAAGGAAGAATTTAATGCTAAGTATTATATTAAGTACTTAAAAGAAAAATATTCTGAGTTGTATTTGAAATAAACGAAGTGAGAGTCCCTCTTTATTGAGAGACTTTTTTTCTTTAAAAAATCATTCCGTTATGATATCATTATAATGATAGTCTTTAAGGAGGAACAATAATGTTATTAAAGAAAAAATTGATTGAAGAGTTATTAGATGTTAGTTTAGCTAGAGGTGCAGATTATTCAGAGGTTTTTGTAGAAAGCACTCAATCATCTACACTTCAATCTTTGTCAGGCAGATTAGAGAAAGTAAATAGTAATAAATCTTTTGGGGTTGGAATTCGTGTTGCAAAAAAATATAAGACGGTTTATGGATATACGAATAGTAAAAATTCAGAAGAATTAATAAAATTAGCAGATGATTTATCGAAATCATTTGACGGAGAGATTATTACCAAAAGAATTCCTTTAATGGAACTTGAAGTAGGGACAAGACATGGAGCTTTGATTAAACCGACTGATGTATCACTGGAACAAAAAGTTGCTTATATAAAAAAAGCATATAAAGCAGCAGATGAATATGATGAAGCAATTAAGCAAGTTATTGTATCTTTGGCAGACAAAGTGCAAGAAGTTTTGATTGCCAACTCAGAAGGAAGATTTGTTACAGAAACAAGATATAGAGTTAGAGCCAGAATAAATTCCGTTGCTTCCAAAGACGGAATAATGCAAACCGGAGGAGAAAGTCCTGGTTCCGGAAAAGGGTATGAATATCTTTTTAATGAAATTGATATTGAAGAGTATGCGAGATCAGCATCTGAAATAGCAATGACAATGCTAAACGCAGAAGAATGTCCAAGTGGAGTTATGCCAGTTGTTATTCATAATGGATTTGGAGGAGTTATCTTCCATGAGTCATGTGGGCATCCATTAGAAGCAACTTCAGTAGCTAAGAACGCTTCTGTGTTTTGTGGAAAAATGGGAGAAAAAATTGCATCTGATATTGTTACAGCAATTGATGATGGTACTTTAGAAAACCGTTGGGGTTCAGCGAACTATGATGATGAAGGTTATCCTCAACAAAGAAGAGTATTAATTGAAAAAGGAATACTAAAATCCTATATGGTTGATAAAATCAATGGCCGCAGAATGAATGCTGAAGCAACAGGTTCATCTAGAAGAGAAAGTTACAAGTACGCACCAACTTCTAGAATGAGTAATACTTACATTGATAATGGAGAATCTACTTTTGATGAAATTATCGCCGCTACAAAATATGGTTTATTCGCTAAAAAATTAGGCGGAGGATCTGTGAACCCTGGGAATGGAGATTTCAATTTCGCTGTTATGGAAGGATATATGATTCGTGATGGCAAAATTGCAGAACCAGTTAGAGGAGCTTCTTTAGTTGGCAATGGTGGTAATATACTATATAAAATTGATATGATAGCTAATAACTTAGACAGCGGCAGAGGCATGTGTGGATCCGTTTCAGGATCGATTCCAGCTGACGTTGGTCAACCAACAATAAGAGTCACAGGAATTACTGTTGGTGGAAAGAGAGGCGCTTAAAATGATGAATATAGAAAAATTATTTAAAGTAGCTAAAGAAAAAGGAATTCAGGATATCGAAGTGTATTTATTCGATTCCGATAAGTTGAGTATTACAATATTTGAAGGCGAAGTTGACAAATATGAAATAGCCAAGAGTTCTAGTTTGAATGTTAAAGGTATGTACAACAATAAAATGGGAGTATATAGAACTGAATTATTTGAAGATGATTTAATAGAGGAAATTGTAGACACCATTATTGCTAGTGCAAATGTCATTGATTCATTGGATGATGCAATTATTTATGAAGGTGATCATCACTACGATGAAATCCAAGGAATCTTTAGTGAAGAATTAACCCAAATTGATGTTGCTAAAAAAATAGAACTTGTTAAGGATATGGATAAAAAATTCCATGAATTTGATAAAAGAGTTAAAAATGTAGAAACGGATTATAGCGAAATTACAAATCACGTTATATTACAAAACTCAAAAGGGCTAAAGTTAGAAAACAAAGCGAATACAAGCTATATAGCTGGTCAAGTAATTGTCGCAGATGAACATGATCAACGAGTTGGATTTGATGTACAAATCACCAATAATTTCAATGAATATGAAGTGGATAAAATGGTTAGCACTACCACAGAGGATGCATTAGCATCTTTAGGAGCGAAACCTCTTCCAAGCAAAAATTATGAAATCATATTTAGCAATATAGCTCTAGCTACTTTATTTTCAGCATTTCAAGATGTATTTTCTGCTCAATCTGTACAAAAAGGATTATCATTATTGAAAGATAAATTGGGCACAGAAATCGGGTCAACACTCGTAAATGTTACCGATGATCCTTTAATGCAAAAAAGCGCTAATAGTAGATCGTTCGACGATGAAGGTGTAGCAACCAAATTTAAATATCTTATTAAAAATGGAGTTTTAAAAACATATTTACACAATCTTGTTACCGCTAAAAAAGATGGTGTGAAATCTACAGGAAACGGATTTGGTGGTGGGATATCAGCAGTCAACTTAAAAATTGAAGCTGGTGAACATTCCATAGAAGATATGATATCCTCAGTGAAAGAAGGGGTATATATCAAAGAAGTTCAAGGAGCACATGCTGGAGCAAACTCAGTAAGTGGAGAGTTTTCACTTCAAGCAGCTGGTTACTATATCAAAGATGGCAAACAAGACCGACCAGTAGCCTTAATTACGGTAGCGGGGAATTTCATTGATATGCTTAAAAATGTAGTTATGGTTGGTTCCGATATGAAAATGACATATTTTGGAATTACATGTCCATCCATAAAAATTAAATCAATGCCTGTATCAGGTGACTAAATAATATTTAAAGAGCTCGTTGAGCTCTTTTTTTTAAAAAATTATACAAAAAGAATAAAGATTTTTTAGAACTGAAATGTATTGGTTTAAAAATTATGATATGATTATATTATTGAAAATCAAGGAGTCTAACATGAATGATAAAAATTTAATAAACATCAGTAAAAAGAGTTTTTTCAGTGTATTAATTATCTTGGCATCTTTAATGGTTGTTGCATTTTTATTAACGTATCTAATACCTCAAGGAAATTATTTAAGAGATATCAATGAAAACATTATACCTGGTACGTTTTCATTTTCAACTGGAGATAATTTGCCTATTTACAAATTTTTCACTGCTCCAATAGAGATATTTGGTAGTTCCGATGGAATTACCGTTATCATGATTTGTATTTTCTTAGTGGTGTTAGGTGGATTTTTTACTGTCATGGAAAAAACAAATGGAATTACCGTAATCATTAAAAAATTAATCCTACGGTATAAAGATCAAAAATACTTATTAATTAGGTTGATTGTTTTAATTTTTATGTCATTCGGGGCTTTCTTTGGAGTGTTTGAAGAATCCATCGCCTTGTTACCAATTATGATTTTATTATCCTTGTCTTTGGGATTTGATACCTTATTGGCTTTAGGAATGACACTTTTAGCAGCTGGATTTGGATTCGCTAGTGCAATTACAAATCCATTCTCAGTCGGTATTGCTTCTGAAATTGCAGGAATCAATATTTTGTCAGGAGTTCTAGTAAGAATTTTGGTTTTCGTTATTATGTATTTCTTGGTTTCTTCATTCTTAGTGTGGTATGCAAAAAAGATTGAAAAGAATCCCGAAAAATCTCTTACTTATGAAGACGATTTAAAAAAATCAAGAGAATTTGAAATCAATTCTACTGTAAAAGTAGAACACGAAGATAAGATTTTTAAAGTTTATACGATTGTTTTTATTATTTTAATTGTTGCGATTGTAGGATCTTCTCTATTGCAATTGATATTTGATATTTCGATACCAACCATTCCGTTAATGGCGGTAACATTCTTGTTTGGGGGATTTATATCAGGTTATCTTGTAACAAAAGACTTTAAGTTTGTATTGAAAACATTCTATAAAGGAATACTCAGCGTGTTACCAGCAGTATTGCTAATTATTTTAGCAACATCTGTAAAACATATTATTTCTGAAGGAAATATTATGGATAGCATACTTCATTATTTAGAAACGTTCTTTGTGGATAAACCAGTTGTTTTTGCTGTAATTGGAATATATTTTATGATCTTATTTATTCAATTTT
>CAZSVN010000046.1:0-2881 GCA_964610285.1 uncultured Candidatus Izemoplasmatales bacterium | reverse complement strand
AAAGCATTTTTGATTATGCCAATTTTAATACCATTGGTAACGTTGATTGGTATTTCAAAAGATTTGGCAATTTTATCATTCATTTTTGGGGATGGTTACACCAATGTAATATTCCCTACAAACGGAGTATTACTGATAGGATTGAGTATTGCCAATGTGAGTTATGGAAAATGGTTTAAGTGGACTTATAAATTACAATTAATTACTTTACTGTTAACAATCACAGTATTAATTACCGCCTTTTATCTTGGCTATTAATCAAAGTAAATATCTTTACTTTTAATTTACATACATGTTATAATTAAAACGGAATAAATATAAGGAGGTTTAACTATGGGATTAGTTAACGCAAAAGGAATGCTTGATAAAGCATATCAAAATGGATATGCAGTTGGGCAATTCAATATCAATAATTTAGAATGGACAAAAGCAGTATTATTAACTGCTCAAGAATTGAATTCACCAGTCATCTTAGGTGTTTCTGAAGGGGCAGCAAAATATATGACAGGATTTAAAGTTGTAGCTGATATGGTAAAAGCTATGATTGAAGCTATGAATATTACTGTTCCTGTAGCTTTGCATTTGGATCACGGTACATACGAGGGTTCATACAAAGCGATTGAAGCTGGATTTTCATCAATTATGTTTGATGGTTCTCATTATGGAATCGAGGAAAATGTTGCAAAAACAAAAGAATTGGTTCAAAAAACAAAAGAATTAGGACTATCTATTGAAGCAGAAGTTGGAGCTATCGGTGGTGAAGAAGATGGAGTTATCGGTGGTGGAGAAGTTGCCGACCCAGCAGAATGTAAAATGATTGCTGATTTAGGTGTAGATTTCTTAGCTGCGGGCATTGGAAACATTCATGGAAAATATCCTGCGAACTGGACTGGTTTAAACTTTGATGTATTAAACAAAGTAAATGAAGTTTCAGGAGATACTCCGTTGGTTTTACATGGCGGAACAGGCATTCCATCTGATATGATAAAAAAAGCAATATCTATGGGCGTATCTAAAATTAATGTAAACACAGAATGTCAATTAGTATTTGCCGCAGCAACAAGAATATACATTGAAGAAGGCAAAGATTTAATTGGTAAAGGTTTTGACCCAAGAAAATTATTAAACCCTGGTGTGGAAGCAATTAAACAATCTGTAAGAGAAAAAATGGAATTGTTTGGTTCTGTTAATCAAGCATAAACAAAAAAAACCACATAAATCTTGTGGTTTTTATTTTTGTTGTTGTATAATAATATAAGAGGTTAATTATGGTTAAATTAATAAAAGAATACAATTCTTGGTTAAAAGAAAATAAAAACTTTATATTGCATCTTCAAACCCATGATGCATCTTTGTATACTAGAATTATGCCTATTTACGAGGTGTTAAATTTTCTAAGTATAGAACATACGGAAAATGGGTTGGAATTGAATGAAGATTTATGGAAGATATTCCAAATAGGGTTAGAATATCTCTATTCACAAGTATTCACTTGCAAACTATATCTTGAAAAAAGTTTTCAGGGTGATTTTCATGAATTTCTTGGTTATGAAATTGTAATTGGGTATTTGTTATATATTGAAGATTTGCGCTATGAAATGAAAGAGAAGAATTTAAAAATTAATAATAAATTGATAGATAAACTCGCATCTTATTTAGAAAATTTAATCGATAAGAGGGTTGAAATACCAGAAAACCTGAATTTATATGTTGATAGTGAAGTTCACAAATTGATGGATAGAAACATGGAATTTCACAGTATTATTGATATTTTTGTTGAAATTGCAGAAACCCTTGGAATAGATTTATATTATGAAACAGACTATATGATAGGAAAGGAAATTTAACATGAATAGAAAACAATATCAAATGACCCTTGGAACGCTCGGGGTTATATCATTAGGAATGATTATCAGTAATTATATTTGGCTATATTTAGAGTGGTTCTTTGTATTTATAGTGATTTCATTATTTTATATATATATAAGATATAAATTATCTGGCCCTTTACAAACATTTTCAAATAAATTTAATATGATGGTAGATTATGATTTGGACGTTGAGGGAGCCTTGAACATGGTTCAAGAACGAGTTGACAACGCTCCAACCGAAGGAATAAAAGCATTATACCAATTATATTTGGGAATGGCATTATATTATAATGGCAAATATAGAGAATCTATGAACACTTTTAATTTAATCAACTTTGCAAAAGTGAATCAACTATATCATGTTTTAATACATGCATTTTCCGCTTATGCAGCATACGAAGTAGAAGATTTAGAAACATTTGAATTCAGTTTGAATCGACTTACTGAAATGAAAACCAAAGTGAACAAAAAATATTTTGCTTTTGTATTGAATTATGAAGAAATTCTAAAAGCAATTAAAAATATTGATTTTGATCCTGAACATTATAGAGAAGTTATGGAAAAAAGCTTTGGGAGAAATGATGGCTACATTTCTACAAAATTAATTTATAATTATCGTATGGCATATTATTTTAAAGCAATCCATAATACAGAAGAAATGGATATATGTTTAGCAAAAGTAATTGCAAATGGTAAAAATCATCATACTGCTATTCAAGCTAGAAAATTATTTCAAAATACTTGTAACATAGAAGACTATGTTTTTCCTGAACCTGGTGAAGAACCGGTTGAAGTTGAAGTGGTAGAAGAACCATTACAAATAGACTTGTTAGAAGAAGTGGAAGTAGTGGAAGACATAAAAGATTCCGAAGACAAAGAATAATAGAAAATAAAAAGGCTAGTGCGGATTTGAAGTGAACCCTTAAAAGTAGACAGTTTAAAAAAATCCGTCTACTTTTTTTGTTTTTTCGTCTTTTTGTATTATAAAATAACATCCATTCATGGACAAT
>CAZSVN010000045.1:0-9188 GCA_964610285.1 uncultured Candidatus Izemoplasmatales bacterium | reverse complement strand
TTATGAATATATCCAAACGCGGTAATCCTCGTATCATTCAAATTATTGTTATAAATGTTTAAAGAGAACGTTTTGGTTGCGTTGGTTGGTTCGTATTCATAGGTACTATTTACACGAAATTTTTTATTAGAAAAGAATTTCGATAAATAGACATTATACCAAATAACCACAATGAGAAGTAAAACAATAAGTGATAAAGCTAACGCAGCTATAATAGCAAAATTTTCTTCGATGAATGACGGCATATTATTTCACTCCCTTCTTAAATAAATACTGAATAATCGCATTGGAATTGTTCATCGTGTTGGAATTATAATATTTAAAATCAAACACCGCTCCTAGTGAAATCAGGTAATACAAAACCTTAACATCACCTTCTAATACTTCGCTTAATAAATAATTCAATGCTTTAGGGTTCAGGTGTGGCTGGATGATTTCCAGAATTTCGATATTGGATTGTTTCACTGCTCCATATCCGATTTTTGAATAATCCAAGGGTTCAAACATTCGGTTTTCACAATCTTTTAAACAATATTCATAGTACTCTTTCTTATGATGCTCTATCGCCGTGACAATAGTGTTCGTTAAATTTTCATATACATGATATTCAATGAGTTTTTGAAACAAATGGAAGTCTCCTTTGTCCACAACCAAACTCATTGTTTTTTGGAAATTGTAATACGCTTTTGCATTGGAACTAAATTCTTTTAAAAAGAACCTCTCAATAAACTTTAAAACACCTTTTGAATACTCATATAATAACATAGTACCTGAAAACGAAAGTAAATCATCGGCACTTCCGTAATAATCAAGATATACTTCTAAGATGTTCTCTAGTTTGTAATTAGCAATGATTTGAACCCAATCGTTCTTGGAAATGACTTTTACTTGTTTACTGGTTTTAATACCCATGATGGTGTATTGTTGATCGATTTTTAAATCCAACATTTCTTTGACAATATCTTGATTCTCAGGTTGATTTAATAATTTCCATACTTCCAATCCATCATAGGACCCTGATAAATCAAAGGAGTTATTCATTTCTGAAAACTTTTGGATATGTCGGATTACTCCATCTAACCCTTTTCTAAGCATATATACGATGACTTTTAAATGAATTTCTTTGGCGCGATGAAAGTAATCTCTTACAAATTCAACCTGTTCTGAATCTAAGTATAGAAACAATTCTTCTTTATCCAATTCAATAAGATAATCAACCAATACGTTTCCATAGATATCAGGATCTTGAATCTGGAAATTTTTAGAATTGTATTCTTTTAATTCATCCAAATCTCTATTAGCAAAGCGAACATATTCGGAAACATAGTATTTTTCTTCTTCGTTCTCCCTACAATTCAATAAATCATCTAAGGATATTTTAAACAGCGTTGCAATAGACATTAGATTCTGAATATCAAAGGAAGATTTCCCGTTTAAATTTTGTGAAACTGCCGATTTAGAAACCATTAGTTTCTGAGCTAATGCATCTTGAGTCATACTGTGTTTCTTTAATAACGACTTAATGAACGCTCCAACTTTTACATTATCAATAATATCAGGCATATGATCCCCTCCTAACTTCATTATAGGTTATCTATCAAAATATTTCAAAACGTTATTGATTAACTTTTTGGTTAAGCAGTGATTGATTCGCTGCATTTAAAAAATAATACAGTTCAGAATTGCTTAACTCGACAACTCTCTTCTTAAATGATAAGTTATTTTATACTATATTTCAATATGGCGAACCGTATTTCTAAATAAATCACACGTTGTATATAGCGATAGACTAATGATTATAGATTTAATCATGCAGGTTTTGTAGTTTCTTTTTATATATATAACATTAAATTTGTGGTATACTATACCTGCAAATTGGAGGGATTAAATTGTTAGAATATTTAGGATATCTTGCATCAGCTATTGTATTAATATCATTGTTGATGAGTTCCGCAAAAAAATTAAGATGGATTAATTTGATTGGTGGTATTATTTTTTCCGTATATGGATTTTTAATTGGGTCCTATCCTGTAGGAATCATGAATGCCAGCATTTCGATAATCAACATCTATTACTTATATAAGATGTATCATACAAAAGATTACTTTAAAACATTACCGATTGATAAAAACTCCAAATATTTGAAGTACTTCTTGAAATATTATCAAAACGATATTTCCAAGTTCTTCCCAACTCATGAAATCGATGTGGACGGGTCTGACCTTAGTTTCTATATCTTAAGAAATGTAGTTCCTGCAGGGTTCTTTGTGGGAAACAAGTACGATGAAACAACTCTTCGAATCGATTTTGATTATGTCGTACCAACCTACCGTGATTTCAAAATGGGAGAATACCTCTATAAAGACCATATACAACTCTTTACAGATAAAGGCTTCACTTCATTGATTACTTATACTAGAAATGAAAAACATGAACGTTATTTGAAGAAAATGGGTTTCTATAAAGTAAAAGACATGTGTTCTACGGATGGTTTGTGTTACAAATATGATTTAGTATAACAAATTAAATACAAAAAAATGGTCTAAAATTAGACCATTTTTATATATTGTATTATTTTAGTCTTGAGGCGTTACAGAACCGGCATTGTCAACAGTAGTTGTTGATTCGGTCGTAATTGGTTCCGTTGTTGTAGGAACTGGTGCTACCAACAAATCAAATACCAAATCCGTTGTGAAATCAACCGATGGTGTAATCTGTACAAAATAGGTTCCTGCATTCACATCGAGGACATAAGAATTATCATCCGTAACGTTCCAATTTACTGGATTTTCGTTAACATCTACTACGGATGCTACAAAATTAGAAGGATAATCAGAGACTAATTCATAAACACCTGTTTCTAAGTACACTTGAACCCATCCACTTTGTCCGCTAACAGCTGGATAGATAATAGGTTGATCCACGTTATATACTCTTCTAGCCAATCGAACATCATCTACTGCGACCATTTGATATGGTTCTGCAAATACATCTGGCATTTCAAAGTTTTCCGGTATTTTTAATACGGTATGATTGTTTAGCGAGAATGTTACAGTAGATGTGTCATCAAATGCAATAGTATATTCTTCGACTGTCGCTGTTACATCAATAGTAGAATCTACAGAATCAAATGTGATTACCAAATGTGCTAACACATCATTTAATTTTGTTAGTTCTTCATCAAATACTTTGATTTGATCTAAAAATCCAGATAAAGCATTCAAATCCAAAGCTTTGGTTAATACGACATCAAACGAATATGTTCTATCACCTATTTTATTTTCATTTTGGACATCTTCATAACTGAAATTATCATTTAACATGTTGGCGCTAGTATTGCCCGTATAACGTTCTCCGTCTTCCGGTAATGTTGGAGTTACCACCATACCGTCGATTTCATACGCAACATATAAGTCTGCAGTATCTTCGTAAAGAGTAACCATATCTTCCCCTTCAAGATTTTGTTCAATATAGAAAAAATCTGAGTTTTGATCCAACATGAAGTATACTCTTGAATCTACAGGTACCATTGATGCTATGGTTGAATTGGAAATTGTTAGTTCAGTTTCCGTTAAAACAGTATATTGCGTTGTATCATTATACAATGCTGAAAACTCATTATATTCTGTATAAAATCCTCTCACAGCGTTAATAGTAGATAATAAATCACAACTCACAAACGTCATAAAAAATATCATGATGAGTGAAAGTGATAATAATTTCTTTTTCATATTTTTCTCCTTATAAATCATATTTATAAGACTATTTTAGCACAATACATTCATATATCCAAATATATGAGTTAATTATTTAAATTTATTTTTTATAAGGTACTCCTACCAAATCAATTTCAAAACGACAAATATCAGAACCCATTAAGATGGATTCCAGCACTTTAACCTTTAATTTTTGATCTAAAATTACTTCAAAAGGAAACTTTGCAAATCCCGCAGAGCAATAACAAAACCGTCCTGATATATCCAAATTACAAGCTTTAATTGCTTCTCTTGCAAAAGGGCAATGACATCCATAATACTTTTTCATGATATCATCGGTGGATTGTAAATACGCCAACGTATCATATGGGATTTTCGTAATATATAGTTTTTCATTTTGCAAAACTCCAGATAATACTTCTTGATTGTGTTTTACAAAATCAACCACTTCTTGTGTAATGATTTGTTCAAACCATACTTTGTTTTCTTTCAAATGCTGTTCTAATTCTTTTACTTTTCTTGCATGTCTTTCTGAAAGATAAGATTCCAAAGTTTTAGAGTGTTCATATTCCACTTTTTCAGGCAATTGAGATTCTCTTGGGATGGAATGATTATTCCCGGCTAACACTTGCTCGGTTTCTTCTGATTCTAAAGAACGATCTAAAATCATCATCAATTGATTGACGTATATTGGTAGAGACTCTGGATGCACACCCAAATGAGGCGTCTTGAAATCACCAATAATCTCAGCCGCAGTTGCTTTTCCCTTTAGATTTTCTAAACGCTTAATAATATTTTCCATCACTCCAAGCATACCAGTATATTTGGTTAAATGAAGAAATAAATCCTTCCGATCAATCAAACGATAATAACGCATTAACACAACAAAATTAGAAACAGTATTTAAATGGTTGTCTACTAAAAAGAAAATCAATGTATCCAGTTCCAATTCATTGATGTCATCTAAGTCTTTGCTTTGCTGTTCCTCAAGTTTCTCTAACAACGAATGTGCTTCAACCCATTGGTCCATTGGAATGTTGTTTCTAGAATATAAATCTTTAAATAATTCAAGTTTCATAGTTTCCCCCAATGATAAACATTATAAAAATCATACGGTTATTATACCATTTTTTACACGTCATTTGAATTATTGCAAGAAAAAAAACGCAAAAATTTGCGTTTTTAAAATCATTTATTTTTTAATAACAATTCTTTTTTTGACATCTATAAACTCTTTTTCAAGAGGAGCTTGGACAATCCCTCCAAATGGCATTTCTGCAATCAATCTCCACGTTTTTGGAATATTAAATGTGCTTTGAACTTGCTCCGCAATCAAATCGTTGTAATGTTGCAATGATGCCCCAATTCCTACTTCAGCGAGAGCTGACCAAATATTGCTTTGCAACATTCCATTTTGTTGCTCACTCCAACGCATAAAGTTTTTTTCATACATAGTGAATTTCGAAATCAAGCCGTTAGTTACTTCGGTGTCATCAAAATACAGTACAGTACCATATCCAGCTTTAAATCCATCAATTTTTTTAGCAGTGTTCGAAAAATTTTCTGCAGCGACAATAGGTTTTATAATTGATTTTGTTAAATCCCAAAATTTGTGATTTTCTTTTCCCAACAATAAAACAATTCGTTGACTTTGTGAATTGAACGCTGATGGAGTGTGCTTGACATTATGTTCGATAATATCAATGAGTTCTGTTTCGGAAAGCTTGATTTGGTCGTTGATACTGTAAACGGATCTTCGTTTTCGTATTGCGTCTTTATATTTCATTGTTATACACTCCTTTTAAATCTAATTTCTATTATATACTGATTTGTCACAGTATTCAATTCTGTTTGAAAAAAATTACGCCAATTCCTGAAAATTATACCCGATTTCATTGACTGCTTTTTTTGCATCTTCCAGGGTAAAATTCTTGGACTGACATTCGACTACTTTTGATTCAACGTCTATGTTGATTTTTTTAAATCCAGCGGATTTCAAAGCCTTTTCGATTCTCATTTTGCAATGATTACAAGTCATATTATCTACTAAAAATTTCATACTGTTTTCTCTCCTTTATAATGGTTTACTTTATGTCGTTTCAGTCGCAAGGCATTCAATACTACCATAATACTGCTAAACGCCATTGCCGCTCCAGCTAAGGCCATAGACATATGCCCCGTAGCAGCTAGAGGTATCGCTACTAAGTTGTAGCTAAATGCCCAGATGAAGTTTTGATGGATGTTCTTAAGCGTCGCATTGGACAGGTCAATTGCTTCTAATACCAATCCCAAATCATCATTCATAAGAGTTAAATCACTAGAGTTAATTGCGATGTCTGTTCCAGCTCCCATTGAAATGCCAATGTCTGCTTGTTTTAATGCAGGAGCGTCATTTATCCCATCACCAACAAATGCCGTTATGTGGCCATCTTCCTGGATTTCTTTTACAATCTCTGCTTTTTCATTTGGTAACACTTCACAATAGACTTGATCGATACCAATTTCATAGCCAATCCTCTTGGCTACTCCTTTGTTATCACCAGTTATCATATAGGTTTTAATGTCTCTTGCTTTTAAGCGTTCTATCACATCTTTTGTAGTGTCTTTAATTTCATCGCGAAGTGCATACATCGCTTTGATTTCATTATCTACAATTAAGAAATTTATAGTTTTTGCTTGTTCTAATAGTTCTTGATATTGTTTTTGATACTCCATAATATTGATTTCAAAATCATCCACAATCTTAGCGGAACCAATATAGATTGTTTGATCCTTTATTTTCGCTTTCAAACCTTTACCTTGCAAGGTTTCAAACTCGGATATTTTTTGTAAGGATGCATTGTTTGTTTCTGCATATTTGACTACTGCTTTTGAGATTGGGTGAGTCGATTCTTTTTCTATGGAATACAGGTAATCTAAATACGCTGCATCTCCAATATAATCCGTTACTTCAAACAACCCACGTGTTATGGTACCTGTCTTATCAAAAGCAATCGCAGTGATTTTATTCGCGATTTCAAAGAATTCTCCACCTTTGTATAAAATTTGATTTTTAGCAGCTAAACCATTTCCGACTAAAATACTAGTCGGTGTGGCAAGACCTAAAGCACAAGGACAGGATATCACAAGGATTGCTATCGTTGTTGTAAAGGAATACGTAAATGGGTCTTTTATAATGATGTAATGAATCACAAAATTCAACATTGCAATGATAACAACTGCAGGCACAAAGAAACTCGCTATCTTATCGGCAGTACGTTGAATTGGAATCTTTCTTGCACTGGCTTCTTCTACCGATGCGATGATTTGATTGAGCAGAGCTTCTTCCCCTAGATGGACTGCTTTTACCACAATCTTTTCTTGGAGATTAATCGTGCCACCAATCGCTTTTTCACCAACGAGTTTATAAACAGGCATACTTTCTCCGGTAATCATGGATTCATCGATATAGGTTGTACCTTCGACTATAATTCCATCGATTGGAATGGTTTCATTGGCTAGAATAATAACCAAATCTCCTACCATAACTTCTTCAATATCTATGAGCATTTCCAAATTATCACGAAGTACTCTCGCTTCTTTTGCTCCAAGGTTCATCAAATCTACCAAAGCATCTTCGGTTCGTTCTTTTACAATGTGTTCGATAAAATTACCAATCAATACCATCGTAATAATCAATGCACTGACTTCAAAGTAATACACAGGGTGCATGACTTCCGTAACAAACAGTTGATTATACAACAAATAAATACTGTATAGATAAGCACTGGTTGTTCCAAGAACAACTAAAATATCCATTCCTAAACTATTCTTTTTGATACTGATATATGCTCCTCTATAAAATCTTCTACCGATACCAAATTGGATAACTCCAGCAACAATCAATTGAAATATCCCATTGGAAAATAATGGTGGTGATTTGATAAAAGATGTAAGCTCAATATGGCTGAACATAGCCCATAAAAGAGGTAAGCTAAGTACAATGGAAATGATGAGTTCGATACGCATACGTTGGCGTTGTTTTTTATTATCGTTCAGATTCTCCTTTAATACTGGGAAATATCCTAAGCCTTTAATGATTTTTGCTATTTTTTCAAGTGAATACTTGGTTTCATCGTAGGTCATAATAACTTTACTAGCACTGACAATAACATCTGCTTTTATATCATCCATCGATTGAAATGTATTTTCTATTGTTTTGGCACACATTGCACAAGTCATGCCTTCCACGCGAATTGATTTCTTTATCATATCATAACCTCCTTATCCAACTTAATTATAACACAGAGAGCACCTGTCCTCCTTATTATTGCATTTAAAAACACCTTATAAAAAGGTGCTAAACTTGGAATAATATGTTGTCAATTCCTACTCTGGTCTTTTGAAAACTTTTTTTATCTTCGGTATTCGATAACAAAATGACCTGAATCGCATCATCTGGATATATAGTATTAAAACTTTGAACTCCACTACCACCACCAGGATGATAGTATTTTCTTCTTATTTTATTACCTATTTCACCATATGCAACAATGATTCCATACCCGTAACCATTTACATCATCTGCTTTGATATGTTTGGTAAACATCAAATCTGTACTCTGTTTGGAAAGAATTTCATTATTTAAAATACTTAGATTCCATCGATAGATATCTTCCGTTGTGGAATACAATCCACCCCCTGCTCCAGCAATTCTCATATCAAAGAAATCACAGTATTCAAGGGTTCCATGTTCAGAAATTTTATAACCTTGAGCCTTGTTATTTACTACTTTATTGGGAAAATCAAATCCGGTGTTTTGAAGGTCAATTGCATCGAAAAAATGTTGTCTTAAAAAGGATTCATAATCTAATAAACTCACCGACTCAATGATATATTGTAAAACCAGATATCCTGATATGGAATAATAGAATGATTCTCCAGGAGCAAACATTAATTCCTTATCTTTAATCAAGTTAATCAAACTTTTTAAAATGTTTTCAGAATGCAATATATGATAAAAATCCATTTTGATATCAAAATTAGCAATTCCAGAAGAATTGGATAATAAATGATGGATAGTAATTTCATTTGCGTGCTGAAAATCAGGTATATATAAATCAAGTGTATCTTCTAAATGAACCAGTCCTTGCTCAACCAATTTTAATATCGCTGCTGCAGTAAAGTTTTTTGTTACTGACGCAATGCGAAATACCGTTTTAGGTATATTGGGTATTTGATGCTCCATAACAGCAAATCCATATCCTTTTGATAACACAATTTCATTATCTTTTGCTATGAAAACTGAACCATTAAATCCCGCTTCTATAATACAATTATCTAATTTCTTTCTTAATTCATCCATATAAACTCCTAATCTACCATTCTTTCATTTTGAAAATATAGTTCCACCATATGACCAATATTTCCCTCCCCAGCAAACCGTAACATATCAAAAAAGTTTTCTGACAAATCAAACCAATGTAACGTATG
>CAZSVN010000044.1:467-9378 GCA_964610285.1 uncultured Candidatus Izemoplasmatales bacterium | reverse complement strand
TTGGAGATGAATGGAAAAAACTTCCTAACATCGAAGATTTAAAAGATGGAGTACACATTGGAGCATCTGCATTACAAGGTCGTTCAGTTTATTGGAATGATGTAACTAGAGCAACAGGTGTTAGAATTAAAAGAGATTCAACAAGTTCATAATTAATAAAGTAATATAAAATAGGAGGATTCAACGAATGGCTTATAAAAATCAAAGTGATAAAGAATTAATGGTAAAAAGAAGTAGAAAGTTTGTGTTTGAACATAAAAGAACAAGAGAAGTAGATGGATTTGAAGATATTGAAATTGCAAAAACTATTGCATTGAGTCCAAGTTGGACAGCAGTAAGTGAAGATGCTAAAAAACTTGTTACGAAAATGAAAGCGCAAATTAAATAACACACTAGAGAGTGGGAGTTTAGGCTCTTGCTCTCTTTTAATTAAAGGAGGCACAATATGGCAATATTAACAAGTAACTATATATCATACGATACAACAGGACATTATTACTATCTTACCGAAACAGGGTTAGAGAGTTTAACTGATGTTGATAATGGTGTATGGAATAATGCATCTAAGCGACTTAAAACACAAGGTCGATTGTTATATGATATGTATACAACAAGTGCTTATAATCAAGATAAAGCACGATATAGACCTAAAGATATTATAGAGTTCAAAGTGTTTCAAAATTTATACGGTGAAGCAGAAGCAATTAAGAATGCTTTAATTACCTTTGCAGAGTTAAGTGAATATAATCAATTAGATTTAGCAATTAGAAGCGGAGAAGCACAATGGCCTAGCACTATTACAAATGTACTATATAATGCAGGAATTATAATGCGTGGTAAGATTGATGGCTATGTAGAAGAAGATGATTATCACAATGGCTATTAAAGAGAGATATAGAAACAACATAGGCTACTTATATAAAATGTCAACACATTATAGTAACACTAATCCTGAATGGGATAACGAAGGAATACCGTTTCGCTACAATGAAGAATCTAAGAATAAGAAATCAGTTAATCCAATGAGTGGAACTTATGTAGTAGGTACACAAGAGATTTGGCTAACTGATACACAAATAGATTTCAATGAAGGCGATAGAGTATCGTTTAAACAAATACCAATTAATGATGCAGATGACCAAGACTTCTCACTAATAAGTAATATTGATTTAGTGCCAATCAATGAAAAAGGGAATAGATATAGAAATAATAAACTATTCTCACGAAGATTAACGCTTGATTAAATTACAACAAGTAATAGAAGTATTGACATCTAATCTATTAACGTTTAGCGATACAGGTAGAATGGCAAGAGAAGGTATATCATACTTTGAAACACCGAGAGAGATAACAGCCGTATATAACACCGCACAATTACCTTACATAATATATCAAGAAGAAGGATTTACACATTATCTTAGTGGTAAGTTTATCAATGTTAATCAAGGGTTTATATCGGTCAAAGCAACAGGTAAGATTGAGCAATTAATATATAGTGATATGTTAGGTATACCGTATAACAATTTAGAAGATAATCAAATCATCTTAGAAAACAATAAATTAATGATGACCGAGTTAGGAGTGATGAAAGATGTTTAAAGAAGAAGTATATAACAAAGTTGTCGAAGTATTAAATTTAAACACACAAGGGCTTAAGTTTGCAAGTGGATATGATTTAGTCTACTATCAAAGCGGAGTGCCTACCGCCGTATTTACAAGCACTGAAAGCAAGTTTGATTACAAGAAAGAAAGTGTAATCCCAGTTGCAGAAGAATACAATCAAGAAACACCATTCTTCGATATAGCGGATAGAAGCGATTACGTTTGTCAATATCAAATTATGTTTAGATTAATAGACTTAGCAAAAGTTAAAATTGCATTAGAAGAATATAGGGCATATTTCCTTGCTAACAAGTATCACGATATAGATGGATATAATGTCACATTCAAAGTAACAAGAGGTGCAAAACAATCTACATACGATATAGGGGCAGGTAACTTATTAGGTAGATATAAATTAGATGTATACTTAACTGCTTCAAATGGATATCTAATTAAAGATACTGATATATGGGAAATCAAGGAATACGGTACAACAACATATACACAATTACAAACTGTTGATGATTTATGTGCTAGTGATTACAATGACTTACCAAGTAAGAAAACTACTAAGATGTCACATAATCTTACAGCAGGAAACTTCACAGGTAAATTTAGAATACCTTACAATGGAGATACATTAACTGAAACAATATATAGTCAAATAATGCATAAGTCAACAAACTTTAAAACAGCATACGATTTAAAAGAAACATTAAACGGAGTAACACGAGAGTATCGTGTAGTTATAAACAATGGTGCAAGAACTAAAAAATTGAACGAGCCTTTATTCTTAGAATTTAATGTAGTAGAATTATGAGCGAATATGTACATAGAATACCAGTAGGCAATCCAACAGGAGCAAGTGGAGCACCACCACAAGAATTTAGTAATGCAGGAAGTGGAATGCTTAACAATTCATTGACTGTTAATAACGGTGCTATGATAGCAGTTGCAGCAAGTAGTGGTAAGCAAATTATATCAACTATATACGGTGCAGCAATAGACCAAATGGGGAACGCACAACTAGAACAAACAATCGGTTATGTATCGAGAGGTATTGGATATTTAGGAGTAGCGTTAGTTAATCCATATTTAGCACTAGGAAAAGTGGCAGTAGATGTAGCAAGTCAAGGAATACAAAGAGCGGTATACGTTCAACAAACAAATTTTGATAATGAATATAAGAAAGCGACATCAGGTGTTAATACATCGTTAGGAGGTTACTATGGTTAAGATAAACAATATTACAAAATATCCAGAGTTACCCTTCGAGTTCACACTAGATAGCACAGAAGAGTTTAAAAAAGGTGCAATCAAATTAGATAACTTGACACAACAAACTCCATTCGATGATTATTCAGTAGTTGATATAACAATCAATGATATAGATTATTCATTTATATTAGAAAGTGACTTACCAAACAGAGTAGCAAAAGATATCACAACACATCAAATAACGCTATTAGAAGAAGTTGTTAAGTTAAATGATGTTATGATACCTGATAGAGCATTCACTACAACACAGGGCGTACAAACCACATGGAAGTATCAATTAGAAACAATTATAGAAACAAGTGATTTAGATTATACAGTGCAAAGTTCTACAATGGAACTATTAAATGTTAAAGCAAACAATCAACAATACTCAGGAAGTTTTCTTAACTTCTTAGTAATAGCATTTAGAGCAGTTGATGCAATACCTACATTAAGTGGTACAGTAATAGGGCATAACCTATTAAATGAAAGAAAGAATAATATCACAACAGAAGTACAAACAATATTAGATAACGACAGTATGGAATCAAGAAGATATGAAGCAAACATAAACGACTACGCTTCAAGTGTATATAGCAAAGTTAAAAACGGATCGTATGAAGAAGAAGATGAAATAGGCGCAACATACTTTCCTAGTAAGAATAACTATGTTACCGTAAGAAGTAGTGATAATAAATACGATGATAACAATGCAGAAATACAATTCAATAACGGCATAAGAAGAATAACAACAGCAATAATTAATTTAGATGTATCAATAGCAAGAGATGTTAGTCAAGGAACATTCGGTAGTACAGGAGATTTACCAGCAACCGCAGATGTAGGCGATTATTACACTTGCGATATGGATGGGTACGTTTCAACAGTAGCAGGTTTAACATTTGACACAGGAGATAAGGCAACATATTTCTTTGATAAATGGGAGAAAAACTTGGTAACAACTGATGTTAATAGAGATGTTGATATGACTGATTATGTAGTAGTTAAAGAAGCGTGGGATAAATATTTAATAGCAACGGATAGTGCAACGATAAAAACAACATTATGTCAAAATAACTCATTCTATTATACCGAGGGTGGTAACAAATTAGAAAATATCGGTAATGAATACGACTTAGGTTTATTCGCAACACCTACTGCATATCGTAGTATGATAGAAGCACTAGAACAAAAGTACACTATTAATATATCAAATTTAGTTACTAAGAATAAATTAATCAATGCTAACTATCGATTTAAATATATACCCGCAAGTGATTATGACACTGATGTAGAAAGACACACAAGCAATAGAGTTAAGATTAAATCAGTTAAAACAAATCAACAACAAGAATCAAGAGTAGAATTAGGAAAACTAGGTAAAGCAAATTATCAATATGTAAATAGAATGGGTAATGATAGATTTGAAATCACTGTAAGATACTTTGATAGTGACCCATACGATTTAGGGCTTAACACATATGATGATATTTGGGAGTTAAACGATTATTATAACGGATATAAAATAGTTAAACAAAAATTCATAGTTGATACTAACAGGATTGATGTAACTTATTTATTCGTAGCAAACCAATCAAATTTGAATCCTAACAGTGCTTTCACTAATCCAGTAAGTCCTTATACCATTCAAGATAAAATACAAGCAGAAACGTGTTTCGTAAGAAAGCATTATGCAGTGTTTGGAGATTATTTACCAGATAACACATTGAATATTAAAACGAAAAGAACGTTATGGAATAGATTTGATTATCTTGCAAGTTATGACAAGCCTATTTATTCGGCAGTATATTCTAGCACTGATGCAGATGAGAACATATTATTACCAGTGCAACGAGCAATCGAGGGTAGAGGATTTACATTTAATACACAATTTGATAGCAAGACAGTAGCAGGAAGTAAGATAGAAGTTACACCAAGTACAGCAGGATTCGGTCACAAATTAACACCAATTAATTATACAAATGATTACGGAGAAGTCGAGAATTGTGTTATATATTATTGTAATGAAGTAAATTTAACACCAACCGATTATCCAGTAGCAAACAGTTTCAATATAACATTCGGTAACTATACACGCACAGTTAAATTACAACCTAATGAAATACTAGGAGAAACAACAAGAATAGAGTGTGTTACAGATAGAGAAAACTTATTTATATATAAAAAGTTCTTACTATATAACTCATTAGTACGTGAGATAGATGAGGATAGCACATTAAGAGTTTATTATTATGATAAGCCACTATTTACCACAGACACACAAACATTGCCTAGCGGTGAATTTACAAGCGAATTAGTCACAGTGTCATTATACAAATTAACATTAAGCGGTACATATTTAGGATTTAGTTATGCAATAGTAGATGATGCAACCGATGAATTATACTTTGCTTATAACAATTATGGCGATGACTTATTAGAAATCAATATGAGTTTAAGAGCAACAAATCCAAATTTAACTGGAGAGTTTGATGTCAATGAATTTAATATCACATTATTAGATACATTATCACTTGAAAGTGAAAGCGTAGAAACGGATTATATATTCCCAATTATAGGATTAGGCGATGCATTGATAGTAACTGATGAAATGACAATTATTAAATCAACAAACTATGAAGTAGAATTAAATGATGTATTGTTAGTTTCAAGTATTGCTAGAGATACTAATTTCGTATTCCCTAGAGAAGATATTGAAAGCACAATTAATCAAACTGATACGATCACTGTTATTAAATCAACTGATTATGATGTAACATTGAATGATACATTAACATTATCAAGTTTATCAAACGATGCAAACTTTGAATATCCTGTATTATCATTTAGTGATAGATTATCTATATCAAGTGAGATTGCAATTTACACAGCAATTACAGGTTATGTAGTAAACTTATCAGCAAGTATAGAATTAGAAGATACATTAACAGTTATTAAATCAACTGATTATGATGTGAGTTTAAGTGATACATTAGTATTAACAAGTTTATCAACTGATTATCGCTCAACAAACTTAGAAATATCATTAACAGATACATTATCAACAAGTAGTACAATAACACAATATCGTTCAACAGATTACGATGCACGATTAACTGATACATTATCATTAGGAAGTACAATCAATGATTATATATCAACAGATTATGTTATAGATTTAAGCGATACATTAAGTTTAAGCAGTACGATTGAAAGTAGTATACCAATAGAGTACACAACTTCAATTAACGATACAATTAGTTTAAGCAGTACAATAAGCGATGCTCCAACGGTTACACGATGGGAACTAATAACAAGTTCAACTTACGATGAAGCAGTTACATACGTTTCAAGTGGGTCATTATGTGTATCACAAATAACAGCAAAAACTTGGCTAGATACAAATTACCCTGCAACAGATTATGCATATGGGTATATAATGAGAGTAGTAAGAGCAAATGAAAACTTATCACCTTGTACACCAAGTGCTTATTATTATCAAGCGTTATAAAAAAAAGGAGGAAACAATATGGCAGCAACAGGTTTAACGGATTCAGGAAGAGAAAGATTATTCAGTGATGGATGGACAACAAAAGTAACAAAAGCGTGGTTATACACAAGTAGCGATGTATTAGTAGATACACAAGATTTAACTATGACACACGCAACAGGTACAGCAACATTAGTAGCAAGTGCCGATATCGTATTCGATATTGCAGCAGCAACAAGTGATGTAGCATATATTACAATCGGTGCATTAGCAGGAGAAATAAAAGATACATATTATACAAAAACATTATCAACAACATATGACTTTGTATCAGCAGGAACATTAACAGTAGATAGTTTTGTAATATCATTAACAGGGTCAAGTTTAACAAGCGATGGTAAAGATGAATTATGGACAGTAGGATTTGAAACAATCACAAGCGCTAAATTATACGATACAAGCGATGCATTATTAAACACACAAACAGTATCATTCACAGCAACCGATACATTAGATTTAGATAGTGCAATCGTGTTTAACGTAGCAAAAGATAAAACAGCAGAGTATGTAGTATTAGTTAATACAGGCGCACAACAATTATATAACAGAGTGTTAGATGCAACGTATCCATTTACAACAGCAGGAACATTAACAATTAGTGCTTGGTCGTTAGCAATATGATGAAAGATATTAAAAAAGAAATTAAGAAAGATATCAAAATGGAATCAACAATTAGCGTTAAAGTAACAAATGGAGTAGCAAAACCAAGAGTTAAAAAATAGGAGGTAACAAATGAAATACATTGTATGGAAATTAGATGGAAGTTCATTGACTAAAGTTACTGATAATTACCCTGTAAAAGGAACAAACAATGCGTATAGCGAATGTCTATACGCTCATTGGGGTACTGATGCAGTAAAGGTTAATTTCTTACCACAAAGATTTTATGATTTAAACGGTGTCAACCCAATTACAGGTATGAAAGCATATCAAGAAACAGACCAAGAAGTAATTGATGCAATCGTACCAGAAGCAAGTCAAGAAGCAAATTATGGTTTATGGTACTTCCCAATGTTAGAAGGATTAACAAGTATCTTACAATCACATAATCAATCACAGTATAAAATAGCATTTGAAAGATTAGCATTAGAAGATGACCCACAATATTTAGGAGAGTACGCAACAAGTGAAACAACATCAGTATTAATTGATTCAGTATTAAAGTCAGCATATCCAAGTGCAGATGATGATGAATTTGTAAATGTTTATCTAACTACAACTAATGTTTATTCAAGTTATAAATATGATGCAACAGGCGATGAGTGGACTGATTATGGTAGTGTTATAAATCAAAGTATCATAGATAGAACTAACACAGCAACTGAAACATTTAAAGGTACAGTATTTGGTAATGAAGATTACACAACTGAATATGACCCAAGCGAATTAGCAAACGTGTTAAATGTAGTCTATACTGAAATAGCACAGTTAAACTCAATTTATACAAGCATTACAAGTACACTACCAAACTATATGTTAATTGAAGATTATGATAGTGAAAGTGGTATAGCAACAAGTGCAGTCAAATATTCAACTAATTTAAAAGGTACATCAACGGACATTACATCACAATCAGTTATTGAGCATATACTTAACTTATCTAACCCACACGCAGTCACACAATCACAAGTGGGATTAAGTGAAGTAGACAATACAAGTGATGCTGATAAGCCAGTTAGTACAGCAACACAAGCGGAGTTAGATTTAAAAGCAAGTATCGTATCGACCGATTATAACTTCTCATTAGATAGAGCAAGATTAACTACAAACGAGTTAGACATTGATAACTTAGAATTAGCAAATATGTTTAAAGGTGTTAGTTTCACAGGCTCAACAGGTGTTATCACATTTACTTTATATGATGATACAACAACATCAATTAACTTACCTACCGAATTAATTGTATCAAGTGGTAGTTATGACCCAACAACTAAAGATTTAACCTTAGTCTTAGCAAGTGGCGATTCAATTGTTATCCCTCTTGATGATATATTAACAGGTGTAGCAACTGAAACATATGTACAAACTCAACTAGAAAGTTATTACACTAAAACCGAAGCAAACAGTGCTTTCTTAGAAGCAGGTACAACTAAAACAAGTGAACTTATCAACGATGGAGATGGTACATCAAACTTCATTACAGCATCTCAATTAGGGGATGCAGGATATGGAGATATGACCGAGTTAGAATATGCAACAAATGGTGCAGTCGGTGTAGTAGATACATCGATTCAAACGGTAGTCATCCCACTAACATACGATACAGCAGGTAAATTTTACGCCACCGTATCAGGTTTAACACTAACCGCAAATAGAGAAGTTATATTGTTATTCCCTGACACTACAACCGACTTAACCGAAACAGTATCAGTTAGCCTAGATGGTGGTACAACATATAAAGATTTAAAATACAACGATACACTTAATCACTTACTTGTTAAACATACCGCTGAATTAAAATGTAGAGCGTATTACAACGGTACAGAGTGGTATACTGATGGC
>CAZSVN010000044.1:0-457 GCA_964610285.1 uncultured Candidatus Izemoplasmatales bacterium | reverse complement strand
AGTTAAACACGTTTCAACATTACGTATGAAATCATTCTATGATGGTACAGCATTGTACACCGATGGCGCAAGTTTAATTGATTATGAGCAAGAAATAATAAGTAGAGTAGACAGCAGTATTGATGTGTGTAAACCGATAAGCAACGGTACAGCGGAATTACTTGAATTACAAGGTAGAAGTTTAACTAACTTAGTAATAGGTGCTGACATAGCAAATTTAGGCACAGTATCGTTTGATAGCATAAGCGGTAATAAATATTATGATACATTGAATGATATTATATTAACAGGCACAGGGTCAAGTATCACAGCCACAAATAATAGTGGAGATACAGCCGATATGATGATACTATCATTAAGTAACACACCATACGCCAACTACACCGCCTCACAAATGAGTGAATTAAACTTACCATATTGGGAAGGCGAGTTAGATGTAGTTAATCCAAGTATAACA
>CAZSVN010000043.1:0-9463 GCA_964610285.1 uncultured Candidatus Izemoplasmatales bacterium | reverse complement strand
ATCATACTCACATTTAACGACTTTTGAATATGAAGACAATCCAGATACCGTATTCAATACTTCTATAACTTTCTCTGCATTTTCATCCTTTAATTT
The DNA here is from genome assembly GCA_964610285.1 of uncultured Candidatus Izemoplasmatales bacterium. GTDB lineage: Bacteria > Bacillota_I > Bacilli_A > Izemoplasmatales > Hujiaoplasmataceae > 4572-104. Next base: position 9,367 of record CAZSVN010000043.1, on the reverse strand, counting down.
TATATAGATTAAATCATGTTGATATTCCACTGTTACATTGAGTCCACTTAGTTTATTGGAAAGTTGATTGTTTAAAGTGCCCCTAAATGTCCTTTGGTTCTTACCCTTTAAGGTTAGATCACCATACCTAACCATTATATAATCGTACATATTTCACCTCATAATCCATTAATTATTTTAACATATTTATTGTTAATATTAATAATATATTTTATAATGGTATGGACAAAGGAGTACTGCCTATGAAAAATTATCAAGAATTTGTTAATAATGCTAAATACTATTTAGATGAAAACCTAAGAAATATTACAAATCTAGCAAATCTTTCCGCGTATATATTCTTTCATTTAGAAGATATCAATTGGGCAGGTTTCTATTTGATTGAAGACGATGAATTATATTTAGGTCCTTTCCAAGGTAAACCTGCATGTACGTCCATTCAAATGGGGTCTGGTGTCTGTGGCACTTCTGCTTCAAAAAGAGAAACAATTATCGTGAAAAATGTCCATGAATTTACCGGTCATATCACTTGTGATTCCGACTCAGAATCTGAAATAGTAATCCCTATAATCACTAAATCTGGAGAATTATTCGGGGTATTAGATATCGATAGTCCTATCCAAAATCGGTTTGATGAAAAGCTTAAAATTGCACTGGAAAACATCGTGTCTTTTTTAGTTGACATTTTATAATCAATACGTTATAATACTTTGTGCGCATGTAATAAAAAGCAGTTGTTTTATGATAGTTTATAGAGTGATTATTCCGTTAAATCGGTTTGGAAGTATTGTTAACTGCTTAACAAGAACCCATCAAAATAATCTCCATTCACTATTGTTGAACTCCTCAATTACTACGTAATATTATATAAGGAGGAACATATATGTCAAGATACACAGGATCAAGCTGGAAGGTTAGTAGACGTTTAAATTATTCTATATCTGAAACAGGAAAAGAATTAAACAAACGCCCTTATGCACCTGGGCAACACGGACAAAAAAGAAGAAAGATTTCCGAATACGGTCTTCAATTACAAGAAAAACAAAGAGTTCGTTTTACTTACGGTGTGAATGAAAAGCAATTTAAAAAGACATTTACTGAAGCTAAAAAAATGGCAGGAAAACAAGGTTCTAATTTCTTATTCTTATTAGAATCAAGATTAGACAACTTAGTATTCAGATCTGGCTTTGCAAGAACTAGACAACAAGCAAGACAATTAGTGAATCATGGTCACATTTTATTAGATGGAAAAAAAGCTACAATTGCATCTATTAGAGTAAAACCTGGTCAAGTAATTTCTGTTAAAGAAAAATCTAAAGACTTAGTCGTTATTAAAGAAGCTTTAGCCTCTGTTGTTGTAAGACAAGAATACATTGCTTTCGATGATGATAAGAGCCAAGCTACTTATACAAGATTACCTGAAAGAAATGAAATCTTACCTGAAATTCATGAAAATCTAATCGTTGAATTGTACAACAAATAAGTTTTAAAAGTAAAAGACAGCAAAATTTGCTGTCTTTTTTATGTATATTCAGCTAATTTGTAGGCATTGATTTTAATAGTACAAGTTCTAACAAATCTTCCTCTAAATTCCTAACATTCATTAACGTTTGATATGGAACATAAACCACTGATCCTACAGGATATTTATGATTTTCTTGTTCTTCTAACCTTAATGATAGAGTACCCTTTAGAACTGTAAAATATAATTCTGCATTTGAATAATGTTCAGGTAATCCTTCTTTACCTGGAAATATCATATGAGTATATTGAATTTTTTCATGAACGATTAACTTCTCTATCAATTTATCGTTACTTTGTGTTAATGTGTATGCTGTTTCTTTCATAATTTTTTCTCCTTCTTTTTTTTGTTTTCTTTCATTTTTTTATAAAAACTATGTTCAACTTTAAGATAGTGAATTGGTTTATATACAATATATGGAACAAACAAAATTAAATATAATATTCTATTAATCGGTAAACTTGCTGCTAGCAATAAATGTACAAATACTGCTAAATATACAAAATATGCAAAATTTTGAATCTTCTTCCAACCCAAGAAACTAAATTCCTTCCTAACCATTTTAAACGAAGTTATAAATAAAGGAATCATAATAGCATAGGCTATTAGGCCTAACAACTCAGTAAGCATCAAATTCTCTAAAAAAATAAACTTATCGATAAAATAGAATATAGCATGTGGGGATAATACAATGAATCCTAAAACTGAGAGTTCTGCACGAACTGAGTAAAGTTTCTTATATAAAGCTTTTTTCTTATTAAGTATACCAATAATCATAACTACATAAAAAAATGCTAATCCCAAAAACCCCTTATTAAATGGTATTGAAACAGGTATTTTGGGAAGGAAATATGCTGCAACACTTAAAACTGTGAAGCCAATATAAATTTTAGTGCTGTTTTTTCTAATAAACTTGTTCAGATAATTTCCGACTATAATGAGAATAATTATCAATGGTAGTGTAATCATTTTTGCAATGCTCCTTTTTGTATTATGCCTATTCTATTTTGAAACAATTGAATACTATTTTCCAAATCTAAGTGGTCTTGAATTGCTTTCATATATGTGAACAAATAAGTATTCATACAAAATTCTAAAAAATCATTCCATTCTTCTTCTATGTATTGGAAATCATCTTTGTAAATATTTAATACATCAAATATAGGCCTATGGGAAGAGGAGTTATCGCTGACATGAAATCCAAGCTTTTGAGTGGAAATATATCTAAAGTAATGTTGAATTAACAAATTATTGTTTGAAAATAATGACTGATTAATGTCGCTAGCAAATAGTTTTTCTAGCAAATCAAATAGATTTAAATTTGGATTCTTTGATAAACTAGTTACCTGATTAACTCTTTGCTCTTGCAAGGTCTTTATCACGGTGTAATAATAATCTTCTATATTATCGAAATATGCATAAAATGAACCCCTAGGTATTTTAGCAGATTCCACAATCATCTTAACATCTACTTCTTCATAAAAATGTTTAGAAAAAAGCAATAATCCTGAATCAATTACTTGGTTTTGTTTTCTTTCCGAAATATTCTTAAAGGTTGATTTTGGCATATTATCCTCCTAAGATGACACTGTGTCATTATAATAACTTGTTTTCCTATTTAAGTCAAATGATATGCAAAAAAATATCACTCCTAACCAGGAGTGATATTGATATATGAAACGGTTTATTTCTTAACTGCGGCTTTCACCATATAAATAAATTTATCTGGATCTAGTGAAGCTCCACCGATTAACGCTCCATCAATGTTTTCTTTCGAAATTAACTCATCGATGTTTTCTGGTTTTACAGAGCCCCCATATTGAATTCTAATTGCTTCAGCAACAACGGAACCATACATCTCTTTAATCAATGACCTTACATACCCGCAGGATTCATCCGCTTGATCAGATGTAGCCGTCTTTCCTGTACCGATTGCCCAAATTGGTTCGTAAGCGATTACGATACGTTCCATATCAAAAGCGCTGATTCCTTCGAATGCACCTTTGATTTGTTTTGTAAGAACTTGATTTGTTTGATTGTTTTCACGTTCAGCCAAATGTTCACCAACACAAACAATTGGTAATAAGTCATTGCGCAAGGCAGCCTTTATTTTCTTGTTTACGATTTCATCTGTTTCTTTAAAGATATTTCTTCTTTCACTATGTCCGACAATAACGTATTCCACATTATAAGAGTTTAAAAGTTTTCCAGATACTTCTCCCGTAAAAGCTCCTTCATCTTCATAACAAAGATTTTGAGCCCCGATTTTAAGGTTTTGTCCTTGTCTTTTAATTAAACATCTCATCATTGGTGCTTGCGCACAAATAACAGAGTCGACTTTTTTTACAGAAGGTAATACTTCTGACACTTGATACATAAATTCAATTGCTTCATCTCTGGTTTTAAACATTTTCCAGTTTCCAGCAATAATTGGTTTTCTCATTACATACACCTCTATTTCAATATTTTTTCGATTTCTAAAATTGCGATTTCCGCATCATTCCCTGTTGCAATTACCCGAACATTCTTCCCAGGAGGAATTGCTAAACTCATCAAACTTAAAATCGATTTTGCATCTATTGTTACGTGTTCATAAACAAGTTTTAAATCCACATCATATTTATTTGATGTTTGTACAACTTTGTTTGCTATTTGAGCGTGAAGCCCCTGGGTACTTGATATAGTAATTGTTTTTTCCATTCCGTACTATCTTAATGTCCACAACCGCAGCCTGAGCCACAATCACATTCATCTAAATCATCTAATGATTCTACACCTGGTAATTTTTTTCCTTCTAAAAATTCCAACGAAGCTCCACCACCGGTAGAAATATGAGTAAATTTATCAGCGTAACCCATTTGAATAGCAGCCGCTGCAGAATCTCCACCACCAATAATCGTTCTTGCTCCTTTTAAGTTTGCAAGAGCCTCGCAGATTGCTTTGGTTCCTACTGCAAAGTTTTCAAATTCGAACACTCCCATTGGTCCATTCCAAACGACTGTTTTTGCCCCTTTTAATTCTTTTTTAAATAATTTAACTGTTTTTGGTCCTATATCTAGTCCCATTTCATCTGATTGTAATGTTTTATACGTTACAACATGAAATTTTGCATCTTCCGCAAACTCTTTTGTTACAACAACATCAACCGGTAAAACAATCTTTCCATTTGCTTGTTCTAAAAGCGATTTTGCTAAATCTAATTTATCATCTTCGCAAATAGATGTACCTATGTTATATCCTAACGCTTTCATGAACGTATAAGCCATACCTCCACCAATTAGGATTTTATCTGCTTTTTTTAATAAATTTTCGATAACTGCAATCTTGTCCGAAACTTTTGCACCACCTAATATAGCTACAAAAGGTCTTTCAGGATTATCAACCGTATCGCCAATATATTTTAATTCTTTTTCCATTAAATAACCAGCTGCGGACTCTAAGCAAGATGCGATTCCTACATTAGATGCATGTGCTCTATGTGCAGTGCCAAAAGCATCGTTTACAAACACATCACCCAAGCTTGCCCAATAAGCACCTAGTTGTGGATCATTCTTAGATTCTTTTTTACCATCCAAATCTTCATAACGAGTGTTTTGGAACATCAAAACTTCGGAATCCTTCATATTATTAATTGCAGCTTCCAATTCTGGTCCTCTAGTATATGGTACAAATGTAACATCCTTACCTAATAATTCTTGTAATCTCTTCGCTACTACTTCTAGTGAATTTTTTGCTAAATCTTCTTCTTTCTTTATTCTACCTAAATGTGAGAACAATATTACTTTAGCTCCTTCATCAATTAAATAGTTTATCGTAGGTAACGCTTGTACTATACGATTATCGTCTGATATTATTCCATCAATGATTGGTACATTAAAATCAACTCTAACCAATACTTTTTTACCTATTACATTTAAATCTTCTAATGTTTTCTTTTTCATAAGAAATCCTCCTATATATAATCACACCCTAATTATACTAGAAAACGAGGATTATTTCCATAATAATTGCCTTTATTTATGGAATGAAAACATTTTCTTTTTTTATTCGATGAAATCTAATATTTTTCGACATTTTTCCAATTGATTATAAAAAGTGTATTTTTGATATATTTTAATGGTTTGCTTGTTCATCAAAGTAATACAAACATCATTTTGAATGACTCTATAACTGGTAATTGCAAAATAATTAATATAGAAACTATCCTCTAAACGATAACTTTTGATGCACATCAAAAGCGTTTGTTTATCAACAAAAATGGGTATTTTCATTGAAAACTTTAATTTGTTTTTTGTAGATCGTTCTCTTGATGTAATTGTTGTTAACTGTTTTGCGAGTAACGCATTGATGTATTTCTGAAACGTGCAATCTTTTTTTAAAACGTTAAAATCTTCCGAAATGTATAAGGTATTGTCTTTCATCTTTTTAATATAATTTATCATCTAATCACCACTATTACTATACCATATAAATGATGAATTTGTTGTTGAAAAAAACCACCAAATATGGTGGTTTTAATGAGTTATTTTTACTGCTATTATTCAACAATTCTTTCTTCGGTTGTTGGATTAAAGAAATGAGATTTTTTCATATTGATGGATAATTCGATTTTATCGCCAATACGCAAATCAGCTCTTGCATTAACCTTTGCAATAATATTTGAATTTCCAATCGTAATATGAATATTCGTTTCTGCACCCAATAATTCCGCTACATCAACCGTGTATATTGCTTTTGCATCTTTGTATTCTTCTAAGAATCTTTCTTCGTCATAAACATCTTCTGGTCTAAATCCTAAAACAACTTCTTTATTAATAAGTTCGCTGGCTTTCAATAACTTTAGATGTTTTTCGTCTACTTTTAATTTGATACCTTCTAATTCGAAATAACCATCTGTTGAAACTTTTCCAGATAAGAAGTTCATCGCAGGAGTACCAATAAATCCACCAACAAACATATTGTTAGGAAAATCATAAATTTCTTTTGGAGATCCAATTTGTTGAATTCTTCCATCTTTCATAACAACAATTCTTGTTGCCATTGTCATCGCTTCGATTTGGTCATGGGTTACATAAATAGTAGTTGTTTCTAAACGTTCATGCAATTTAATTAATTCAGCTCTCATGGCAACTCTTAATTTTGCATCAAGGTTCGATAATGGTTCATCCATTAAGAATACTTTTGCGTCACGAACAATTGCTCTACCTAATGCAACTCTTTGACGTTGTCCACCAGATAATGCTTTTGGTTTTCTATCTAAATATCCTTTTAATCCTAAAATATCAGCTGCATTATCAACGCGTTTCCTGATTTCGTCCTTTGGCATTTTTCTTAATTTTAACCCAAAAGCCATATTATCATATACAGTCATATGTGGATATAATGCATAAGATTGGAATACCATTGCGATGTTTCTATCTTTTGGTGCTACATCATTTACTAATGTATCATCAATATATAATTCTCCTGCTGTAATTTCTTCTAATCCAGCAACCATTCTAAGTGTAGTTGTTTTACCACAACCAGAAGGTCCAACGAAAACGATAAATTCTTTATCTTTTACTTCTAATGTAAAGTCAAAAACTGCTTGAACTGAATTATCATAAACTTTATCTAATCCTTTAAAACTTAAAGTAGCCATATAATTCCTCCTATGAAATTAATCTCATCATTATTATACAAAATAAAAGAGGCTTTTTCTATATGCAAAGTGCACAAAGCCTCTTATTTTATATATGCAATTTGCACAATTTACCTCCGAAATAAGAGATGAATTGCAAGAGCGCCTTTGAATGTTCTAACATCAATTTCGGTTTTTTCAATAAAATTATCCAACCGGTAATTTAATGTATTTCGATGCATATACAACATTTTTGCAGTTTGACTTGCATTTAAATTCTGATTGATAAATCCTAGTATTGTATCCATAATTTCTGGACTAAATCGATTATAATAATAATTTTTTAGTTTCTTGATTAATTCTATTTTATTTTGCAGGACAATTTCTGGAATGAAACTGTCAACCGTATAAATACCAGGATTTAACTCAGGCATAACTTCAAGTATATCGTGAATCATGATTTCGAAACTAGGTGGCATAACAAATGCGATAAAGTCATGGAATAACTCACCTATTACAAACTCTCTAGCGTTTACCAATATTTCCGTATTTATCAAAGCGTCCGCAGATAATTCAATGTAATGGTCAAAGGTTTTATTAATCGAAAATTCGTCGTAAATCTCCAAAAAAGAAATAACATCATTCAGGTTATTTCCTTTTACATATAAATAAATTGTTCTGGGATTCATCAAAGGATTTGCTCTCTTTCTGTTTAGGAATAGTTTGGTTATCTTTACACAACACGAATTGTTTATAACTTCACTTTTCTTTTATCAAAAAAGAACTGCTGTATTTCAACAGTTCTCCTAGTAAGATTATTTAAGATTTAATAAATTGTTCCACATCTAGTACAAAGATAGTTGCTCCCCCTACTTGCACCTCAACGGGCGTAGAAGAAAAAATACCAAATTCACTTGAAATCGCATTTGGAACAAGTTTTGTTCTTCTTCTTGATGTTTCAGAAATAACTTTGATGCATTTATCAAGCATTTCGTCTTGTACTCCAACGATCATGGTTGTATTTCCACTCATCAAAAAACCACCAGTAGTTGCAAGTTTCGTCACAAAGAAATTTTCTTTTACTAGGCTCTTAATAACTTTACTAGCATCTTCATTTGATACGATTGCCATAACGAGCTTCATTCATAGCACCACCTTTGCTATATTTTATCACAGATTTTTGCTTTTTGCAAAATGGATGTAAGAAAAAAGTGCTAATTTCGTACAGATTAGCTTAAAAAGAAAAAAACCTATCCAAACAGAAATCGTTTTTTGATAGGTTTTTATATTAACCGATGGATCCGGTCATTTCTAATTTAATTAATTGATTCAATTCTACAGCATATTCCATTGGCAATTCTCTTGCGAATGGTTCTATGAATCCCATAATAATCATTTCTTTTGCTTCATCTTCAGATAAGCCTCTACTCATTAAATAGAATAGTTGTTCTTCACTAACTTTCGAAACTGTTGCTTCATGTTCAATCTGTCCTCTAAAGTTTTTAACGATGTTTGTGGGAATGGTATCACTACTAGACATGCGATCTACTAAAATCGTATCACATTCTATTTTCGCTCTTGCTCCTTTAGCGTTTTTACCTTGGGTCACAATTCCTCTATAGTTCACTTTTCCGCCTTTTGTTGCGATGGATTTTGAAACGATTTTACTGGTTGTATAATTTCCTATATGAATCATCTTAGATCCAGTATCTTGGTATTGACCCTCTCCAGCAAATGCTATGGTTATGGTAGTACCTTTTGAATGGTCTCCCTTTAATATACAAGCTGGATACTTCATATTTAAACCAGAACCAATGTTTCCATCAATCCACTCCATATGTCCATAACTTTCCACTAACGATCGTTTGGTAACTAAATTGATGATGTTTGTTGACCAGTTTTGTACGGTTAAGTAACGACAATTTGCATGTTCATTAACATATATTTCATCAACCGCTGCGTGCAAGGAATTGTTGGAATAAATTGGCGCGGTACATCCTTCTACGTAATTGAGTGATGCATAATCATCTACGACAATCATTGTTCGTTCAAATTGGCCCATTTTTTCAGAGTTAATTCGGAAGTATGATTGCAATGGCTTTTCAATCTTTACATGTTTCGGTACGTAAATAAACGATCCACCAGACCATACCGCTGTGTTAAGTGCAGCGTACTTATTATCGGTATAACTCACAATTTTCGTGAAGTATTTTTTAAAGATTTCT
>CAZSVN010000042.1:0-9851 GCA_964610285.1 uncultured Candidatus Izemoplasmatales bacterium | reverse complement strand
TTGCTTGCCCAAAAATAAAAATATCCCCAGAATCTGGGGTAATTTCGTTTAATATCATCTTAATTAAAGTGGACTTACCGACACCGTTTCGCCCAATAAGCGCAACTTTGTCAGTGGAATTAATTTCTAATGATAAATTGTCAAAAAGTACATTACCGCCAAATGTTTTTTTTAGGTTATTAATTTTTAGTAAATTCATAAGGTCACCACCTAAAAATCCAGATTTAGCAGCAATCTAGCCACCATTTACATTTTATCAAATTAATGTCATTCTGACAATAGTAAATTTCTTTATTTTCGAATATAAAAAAAGAAGCAGAGTCTGCTTCTTATGCTGGATAAACAATTGATAAGATATCCATTACTAAATAATATATTCCTATTAGCGTTAATAAAATACCAATTATAATGGAAAAGTTAACTTCATTTTTATTCACTTCTCCAGTATTTTTATATTTAATTTTTTGAAGTGATTGAATAGCTTTTCTAGGTTTAAACATAAAAATAAAACCAAAATAGATAAATGCTATACTAATCAACATACCAACAATTTTTAAAAACCAATCCATACAATCACCTAATCCAAATCATGAATAACTTCATCATTTTTTTGATCAAGTATTCTTGGGTCTTCCATAATTTGTTTAAAATATCGAAGTGTTAATGAATTATATAAACCATCACTGATTCTTTCATCCACTACAACACCTGCTTTTAGCATCTTTCGAACCACGATTTCTTTTGTTTCACGATTTAATACTACTGGTTCATATTTTTCTTGCCCCATAGAGATAAATACACCTGTTGTTCCAAAATTATAGATATGGTGGAATACAGGAGGCATTTTTATGGATTTTAAATGCACAAGGAATACGGATGTATGAAAAGGACTCGCATCAATCATTGATTTTGGCAACATTCCATGTTTGTCTAGAAACATCAAGAAACGAACACTATATTTGATAAAGAAATTTGGAACTTTCGTTAGTAATTTCGCAACTTTATCCGTTTCATTTACTTTAGAAACACCTTTGTTTTCTTTGATAATTGCATCTAGTTTTTCTTTGACATCATAGATACTTTCTGTACCATCAAACGTTAGTTTTACTGTAGTTTCTTCTGCAGAATCAACTAGTTTTTTCTTAATAGCAAAAGAAATTTGAATATTGTTCCTTTTGTATACTTTACCATTCATGATAAAGCGATTCATCTTAGGTCTTTTAGAGATAACTCGTACGAATGCAGATACTAATATATCTATATAGGTAAACCGAATATTTTCGGTCTTTCTTTTTTCTAAAATGTAATTATCCATACCTTCACAATCATAGTCCTGAGCTTGCATAACCATAGCATCGTTTCTATTAAACATGATATGTGGGACCATTTTCATTACTGGGTCAATATTCTTAATCCTTTTCCCATCACTTCTTAATCCAAACATTGGAAGTCCTCCTAAAATTGATTTATACTGATTTTATCATAATTTCAAGCCTTTAGCAATGCTTTTAAAAACAATGAAAAAAAAGGTATTTATAATCAGTAAAGTTATGATATAATTTTTATGCTGAGGTGAAATTATGAATTGGAAAAGAGTTACTAGAGTTCTATTGCCATTCTTATTTATACTTGTGTTACAGTTCATTACCTATTTTGGTAATCAATTTCTAGCAGAAGCTACTGGTAATATTGGTGAAGACTATAGTTGGATATTCCGGGAATTTAATCAAATAGTTCCGTTTCTTTCTTGGTCCATTTATCCATATATTCTTGCGTACCCTGCCTGGGCATTGGGTATGTTTGTCATTGGGTATTATTCCAAAAAGAACCTTTATAATATACTAGCAGTTGCGACAGTTACCTTCTTAATTTGTGGAATATGGTGGTTGTTGTTCCAAAGTGATGTAGAGTCCTGGAGAGTTACATCTGGTTTATTCTTGGATGGAAACTATTTAACTCCTAGAACTGATTTGAACTTTACGGAATCCATTGTTATGAAAATATATATGTCAGCTGGGCCAAGAAATGCGTTGCCTTCTATGCACACATTGATTAGCTGGATTTGTATCATAGGTATTCGAATGGATAAAAAAATACCGAAGATTCATGTAATATGGGTTTGGGTTCTTAACGTAGCAATCATTATTTCCACTCAAACAACAAAACAACATTACATTATCGATTTAATCGCTTCCATTGCAATTGCAGAAGTTGCTTATTGGTTATTAAGAAACTCAAAATTAGCTCTTTGGCTAGAAAAAATATTTACTGGTTGGAACAAAAAACTCAAGATTGATTTTGAAGATCCGATATGCTAAATAAACCAAAACACTTTCCTCACAAGAAAGTGTTTTCTTTATAAAAAAGTGCTGCGTTTATAGCAGCACTATTTATGTTATTCGATATCAATAATGCGAATGGTATTGGTTTTTCCATGTTTTTGACCCCAACCAGAAGTCAAAATTACGGACGATCCTTTTTGGAATCCGAAGTCTCTTGCAACTTGCATTGCGACTTTATCGTGTGATTGTATATCAGCAATATCTTTAACCAAAGTTGCAAATACACCCCAGTAATAAGATAGTTTTTGACAAGTTTCAATATTATCGGTAATTGCGATAATCGGTACACTTGGTCTAAACTTGCACATTCTCTTAGCAGTCCCACCCGTTTCTGTAATCGCAATAATCACTTCTACTTTGGGTAGGCTAATTGCCATACGAGCTACCGAAATACCGATAGCATCGTTTACGGTTTCATGACTTGTTTTAATCGCTTTATCCAGTTTCTCGTCATATGAAATCGTATCTTCAATTGCCTTAGCTATGGTATCCATAGTCAAAACTGCTTCTACTGGATAGTTTCCAGCTGCGGATTCCCCTGATAACATAATTGCGTCTGACCCATCTAAGATAGCATTCGCAACATCGCTCGCTTCTGCACGAGTTGGTCTAGGGGATAGAATCATTGATTCTAACATATGAGTCGCTGTAATAACTGGTTTTCCAACCTCATTAGCACGAGATATGATTTTCTTCTGATAAATTGGAACAAGTTGTGTAGAAACTTCTACACCTAAATCCCCTCTAGCAACCATAATTCCATCGGATACTTTTAAGATTTCATCTAGGTTATCTACGCCTTCTTGATTTTCTATTTTCGCAATCAATTCAATCGTTTTGTTTCCTTCTTGTTTTAAGATTTCTCTTATTGCTAGTACATCTTCTTTTCTTCTTACAAACGATAATGCAATCATATCTACTCGCTGCCTTGCAGCAAAACGGATATCCTCATCGTCTTTTTTAGAAATAAAAGGCATAGACAATTTTACATTTGGAACATTAACGCCTTTACGGGATTTTATAACTCCTGGATTAAAGATTTTACAAACAAAACTATCTTTCTTCATTTCGACAACATCAAGTCTCATTTTTCCATCATCGATTAACAGATAATCATTTACGGTAATATCATTAAACAATTCTAGTGCAGTAATATGAAATCTCTTATTATTTCCTAAAACATCTTCTTTTACGATTTCAACGAGGTCTCCAGCTTGAAATGTAACCGAATTGTTTTCAAACATTCCCGTTCTTATTTCAGGTCCCTTTGTATCTGCCATAATTCCAATATAGCGATTTTTTTCTTTCGCGATTTCACGAATCATTTTGATTCTATTGGTATGTTCTTCTTTATTTCCATGTGAAAAATTAAGTCTTCCTACATTCATTCCCGCATCAATCATCTTACCTATCATTTCATAAGAATCAATTGCTGGACCTATAGTACAGATTATTTTGGTTTTTCTTTTCATAAAATCCTCCTTTGAAACATCATACATATTATACAATATTTTTGATTGAATTACACTTAAAAAAAATCGAAGAAGCTAATAAGATTGCTTCTTCGGGATTACTCCTCTTACTCCACCTTTTGGATTGTCTGTATCAAATTGATATCTAGGAATCAAATGTATATGCAAATGCATGATGGTTTGACCAGCCGCCACTCCACAGTTTATTCCAATATTATATCCGTTTTGATGATTTCGTTCATCTAACATTGTTTTCATATGTTTTAATGCTTGATCGATATCTTTTGTTTCTTTCTTTGTTGTTTGAAAATAATTCTCTACATGTCTTTTTGTGATGATTAAAACATGTCCCTCATTCACAGGAAAGGAATCAAAGATTACATAAACAGAATCATTTTCATATAGAATCTGTTCTTTTTCCAAATACTTTTTGCAAAATAGGCACATATTATTTCTTTAATAGAATTACAACACCCAACACTATAAATATTGCTGGAATCATGTATTGTGTGATGTTCCATCCTTGTTCTCTAAGTAAAAACCCAACTCCCAAAGTTAGTAATATTGCATTTCCTGCAGAAACTCCAGTTCTTGACATTGACATTAATGCTGGAACAATTAAAAATAGTGTCCACCATCCTTTTAGAATTGTAATATCTCCTATAATATCAAACGCTTGTAAAAGAAATACCACACCAATCACTAATAATATTAAACCAAACATATTTCTTCTTTTCATTCTTGTTCTCCCTCTTGTAAAACGATATCTTTTATATCCAAAAGATTATCTATTTTATAATCTGCTAACTCTGATTTTTTTGCATCATTGATGGCAATTGCAATCATACCAACCGCTTTTGCTGCTTCAATACCAGCAATGGAACTTTGGACAACGGAACAATCTTTTGGAACAACATCCAAACGCTTGCATGCAAGCAAGAATATATCTGGTTGTGGTTTCGACTTGCTAACGTCAGTTCCATCCACTATTGCGTCAAATGCATCGATTAATTCAATCTGTTGTAAGATAGCTTTGGTATTCTTACTAGAAGAACAAACAGCTATTTTAATATTATTTTCTTTTAAAATTGAATATAATTCACTAAATTCGCTTAAAATGTCATTTTTTGTAAGAACTTTTAATGATTCTTTGTAGATGTTGTTTTTGTATTCAAGCATTTCATCGATTTCTTCTCGTGTATAATCATTGGAACTTCTTTCCAATATGATTGCTAACGATTCGCGTCTTGAAATTCCTTTTAATCGATTGTTGATTGTTTTATCAAAATGGATTTCTTCTCGGTCGGCTAGTTGCTTCCAAGCTTTATAATGCAAATCGTTTGTCGTGACAATAATTTCATCTAAATCAAAGATCGTCACCATCGTCATCATCGTTGTCATCATAATCCCCCCAAGTTACACTTACTGAATTTCGTTTAATTTTTACGTTAGCAATATTATCTGCCACTCGAACTCTAAACTCGATTCTTCTAATCTTCTTTGAAGAATTGTAATCGGCTGACACCAAGTATCCATGATGTTTTACCCCAGCAAATCCATATATAATAGATAAATAAATTCCCCCAAGCAATCCCAAATTTAATCCTTCATTAAACAAATTTTTATTGGAAACATCTAGGCTAGTTAAGTCTTGGAACATATCATAAGCTTCTTCTTCATATCCGTTTTCACAAGCATTGATAATATACATTACTCTAGTAAAATAATCCGGATTGATGGAACGCCTCATATAATACTCGTAATTCGCTTTATTGATATGAGATGCATAATCATCTGGGAACAACGCTTGTAATGCTAACACATTAGAATTTCGTTCATAACTGGTGCTTTTAAGATTTTTGTTTTTCGTTTTTTCTAAAAACATTATTTTTTTGTTTTCCGAAATATCCTTATCCTCTAAATTAAAATAACGATCAAAACTTTCTATTAAATATTCGATATTTTCTTTTTTAAAGTATAATTTCCTTCTTAATTCTCTAAGGTCATCTATCAAACTGTCGTAGTCATACTTATCAAATATATTTTTCACTTCTGATTTATCGGTTAATTTAGCAAATGCGACGCATTTAATAATGGCATCCAAACAATTCTTAATCATGTAATTGGTATATGCTTCATTGTTAACATTGGTATGAATTTCATCGAGACCAATTACATCAAGAATATCATAATGCTTCTTATTATCGCTTAGCGTTGCATATGATAAATAAAATCTTCCACATTCTAGCAACATTTCCAATGCTCCTTGGAATAATACCGAATAATCTGCCGTTCGTTCTACATATTGATATACTCCGTAGATTATTGAACCGTTAATATGGATCTTTTTCTCTAAATTATATTGGTTTAACTCATAACCACCTATACCCGACCTATTTGGATAAAAAGCACCCAAATAGCCCATTTTAGCAGCTTTCTTTTTTGCTTCTTCCAATCCATTTACGCGATACATAACCATATGTCTAGCACTAATTGGATCAATATTAATATAGAATGGTAAGAGCAATATCTCTGTTCTCCAAGATACTGCACCATTTTTAAATTGTCCTGATAAACCAGATTTTGAAATAGATACATCATCGGAATATGGACGGTTTGCAATCAATTGATATACGGAGTAATCTATGATATCCCCGACTTCATCATTGCTGTAAATATCCACACTTGCTATTTCATATATTTTCTTCCAAAATTCTTCGTTTTTCTTATATAGTTTTTTATACCCGATTTTTTTAGCTTCTTCTAATTTCTTTAATAATTCTTCTTTTCCATTTTCTTCAGAATGAATTACTCCAGCATATTGATAAATTGTGTATACTTTATCTGGTTCTAATGTTAAAAAGTATTTAGAAAGGTTATTTTTCGGTTGTCTATCTTTCACGTCAAACGATTTATCTACTAGTAATCCCACATGAACTAAATCTTTATGATGCTTTGTTTTCGCACTAATGAAGTATTGATCACCATTTCGATCAATGGTTCGATCAATCAAATGATTTTCAGCAACATTCCAAATTAAATCATCGATTCCAATATTGATTTCAATATCAATTTCGCTGTCGGTTTTAAAGATATATTTACAGTACATTAAGTTTTTATCTGTTTGGTCAACGAATCGTTCACTCTTAATGGATATTTCTATATCAGAATATTCAAAATCGGATCTTCTACGGAATACACCTGAACCAGTATCTAATGATATTTCATGAACTTTAGGTCGAAATGATTTTGGGTTTAAGTTAATGCCATCTGCGATAATCAATGTATACAATGGATTATATGCGTTTACGCTTTCTTTAATGGTTTCGCCATCAAAGAGTCCATTCAAATTAAGCGCAACAAAATCCGATGAATCGCCTTCATCTAATGTTCCACGATATCCAAAATATCCATTGCTTATTAAGAATTTAGAACCCAAAGCGTGTTGTTCTTCTCGCTTATATCCTTTGTGTACTAGTAGCCCCATTATGGCCTCCCACATTCAAAATCATCAAGTATTTATAGTAATATTATCTATGTTTTATAGGAAAAGGTCAACCTCTTTAAATAAAACATTGAAATTAATAGTTTTTCAGAAAAAAATAATAAATTTTATTTGTTGCATTTTTTGATAAGATTTGTTAAAATATTCATGCAATTACCAGTGGAGGTGAAAACATGGCAAATAACAAACAACAAATGAAACGTAATCTTACAAATGAGAAAAGACGTCAAGCAAATGCTTCATTTAAATCATCTTTAAAAACAGCTATTAAAAACGTGGAATTAACTGTAGCAAGCAATGAAAAAGATAAAGCAGTTGAAGCTTTAAGTCTTGCATACAAGAAATTAGATAAAGCTGTAGCTAAAGGAACACATCATAAAAATTACGCCAACAGACAAAAAGCACGTTTATCACATAAAGTAAATAATTTATAAGAAAAAAGCCATAGGGCTTTTTTTTTATTCTAAATCCAATAAAAACAGTTCTAGCCCAAGGTTTTTATCTATTTGACCACTTTTAATTTGATAATCCAAATGTTCTATCTTCCCCATCAAATTAAGTAATAGCTCATCATTCACATTTCGAGCATTTTGAGTCATATAATAGACTCGACCTTTGCTGGCACTAAAGTATTTTGCGATGTCTTCATTGCTGTATTTCTGTTTCATCAATTCTTTGGTATAAAGAATTTCTTGAAATTTACCAGAAATCACATTGATCATCCAAATTGGGTCAATTTTAATAGAAACCAAATCCTTATAAATCTCCATAGAATGATCGACATTTTTTTCGATAACTGCATTAACCAATTCAAAAATATTGTCATCAATATTTTTAGTAACTACCGCGTACACCATATCTGATGTAATCACTGTTTTACCATAACTATAGGTGATTAACTTTAACAATTCATTTTCAAGCATCATTGGATCTCGACCAATTCGATTAACAAATTGCGTTAGTGCAAGTGGATCAATCGACATGTTATGCTTTGCAACTTCTTCTTTGATATAATCATAAATCGTATTCGATTTGATATTGGTTACATAGGCAACGGTATCGATATGTTTGGTTAAATACTTAACAATGTTTTTTCTTAAATCCAATTTTTCATATGGAGCTATCAATGCAAGAATTGTCGTTGGATTCACATAACTACAATATTGTTTTAATAATTCTACTTCTTCAGGAGTCGCCGTTTTTTGATCTGTTAGGAAACTACAGTTACGAATAACCACTCCTTTTTTTTCGGACAAAAAAGGTAAAGTCATAGCGTTATTAATCGCTGTTTCTATACCATCTTCCTCGTAATCATATAGTTCAATATCCTGATCATTAATTTCATTTGTTTTAAATAGAGTTTCCAAATTCTTTTTGATTAAGTAAGAATCATCTCCATAAAACAATGTGCAGTTAACATTCATTTAATCACCATGAATATTATAACATAATTATAGTATTTTTAAATATCCCATAGGATATATCTTGGGTGTTTTGATTTTTGATAGGTTTCGATTAGATAATAGTTCAAAAAATCATAATGATAAATGGTAATTGTTCCTTCTAAATCGGTCCGATATACTTGGTAATCGTACTCGGATAGACGATTTATTATTTGTTCATCCGGTAATCCATAATTATTTTGTTTTCCAACAGAGATAATTGCTAAATCGCCTTTTACACTTTGAAAAAATTCTTCTTGTGAAGATGTACTAGAACCATGATGCGCAACTTTCAATACATCAATATCAAACGTATAAGTGTCTAAAATTCTGGATTCTACTTCTTGCTCCATATCTCCAGTAAACAAATATCTAACTTCACCAATAATGGCATACAAAACAATGGAATTATTATTTTCATTGGAAGAACCGGTATCTGCGCTTAAAACTTGAAATTTAGAGTGCCCGCAGGTAAAACAATCTCCTTCTTGAACCACTGTTTCTCCCTCAACAAGTTCTGTTGAATGATTGGTGTAAATGGCATTCACATTAAGAGTGTTTGCCATATCCTCAAGTTCCCCAACATGATCACTATGAAAGTGCGTGATTACAAGGATGTCAATTTGTCTTGTATTACTGCCTTCTAAATAGGAAATGATATTATTATAATTGTCTGGTTTTCCAGTATCGATTAACATATCGCAACCATGATCATGAATGTGGATAGAATCCCCTTGAGAAACATCCAAAAAACGTACGAAAACAGCACTTTTATAGTTTAAGAACAAGGATGACAGAAACACTATAATTAATCCAGAAATTGATAGTATAATTCTTTTCTTATTTTGAATATTGACTAAGAGAAATGCTAAGAGTATCCAATAGAGCAACGAGTATATTGGTAGTGAAAAACTGAAGTTAATGACAATATTTAACTTACTAAACAAATCAACACCTAGTTCAAATATGGCTATAACATATGTATAAATATCCTGTAAAAATGGGAGAAACAATACTAGAAAGCTAAGAGGTAAAAATATAGTACTAATATAGAGAATAAAGAAGAGATTTGCAAGGATAAAAATAAGTC
>CAZSVN010000041.1:0-9907 GCA_964610285.1 uncultured Candidatus Izemoplasmatales bacterium | reverse complement strand
AAGTAAAATAGAAGTAAATAGAGCTAGAGAATATGTAGAAGGTGTCATAGAATCCGAAATTCCTACCTATGGAATTAATACAGGGTTTGGTAAACTTTCCGATGTATCAATTAAAAAATGCGATGTATCAAAACTTCAAGAAAATTTAATTAAAAGTCATGCATGTGGCATAGGAAAACCTTTTTCAGATGCAGTTGTAAGAGGGATGCTGTTACTAAGAGTTAACGCTTTGATAAAAGGTTATAGCGGAATTCGCCTGGAAGTAATTGAAAAAATGGTGGAGTTTTTAAACAAAAACTTATTGCCCGTGGTATATTCTCAAGGTAGTTTAGGAGCAAGTGGTGATTTAGCTCCTTTGTCTCATATGGCGTTACCTTTAATTGGACTCGGTGATGTAACATACAATGGCACTATGATGACGGCGATGGAAGGATTGGAACAATCCGATATTTTACCTATTAAACATTTAAAAGCAAAAGAAGGCTTATCATTGATTAACGGAACACAAGCGATGACTTCTGTAGCAAGCTTAGCTGTTCTTGAAGCATATAAGTTGATTCGCTTTTCAGAACACAATCTGGCAATGACCTATGAAGCGTTGACTGGTATTGAGGATGTGTTTTTTGATAAAATTCATACATTAAGAAATCAAACAGGACAAATCGAAGTTGCAAGATATATGGTACACATTTTGAAAGGATCAAAACTCGTTACCAAACAAGGTGATTTGAGAATCCAAGATGCGTATTCTTTACGATGTTCTCCACAAGTAATCGGAGCTAGTTTAGATGCAGTAGAGTATTGTCAAAAAATCGTTGAAAATGAAATGAATGCTGTTACCGATAATCCTTTGGTTTTTTCAGAAGAAGATCGAGTAATCAGTGCTGGTAATTTTCATGGTCAACCAATTGCTCTGGCAATGGATTTTTTAAGCATTGCAATGTGTGAACTTGCAAATATTTCTGAGAGAAGACTAGAACGAATGGTCAATTCCAGTTTGAGTAATGGATTGCCTGCGTTTTTAGTGAAAAATCCTGGAATTAATTCCGGGTTTATGATTGTACAATACAGTGCAGCTTCCTTGGTCAGTGAAAATAAAACGATCGCTCATCCAGCGAGTGTGGATTCGATTCCATCATCAGCGAATCAAGAAGATCATGTTTCTATGGGAACCATTGGTGCAAGAAAAGCTAGAGAAATTATTTCGAATACAAAAAGAGTGTTAGCTATGGAATTGTTTACTGGATTGCAAGCAATTGATTTTCGCGACATATCAAAAATGAGTCCTTGCAGCAAAGCAATCTATGATTATATAAGAAAAGAAATATCGTTTATTGAAGAAGATACTATTATGTACAAAAAAATACATAAAATGATTGATTTGATTCAAACTAGTGAGTTTGATAGATTGATCTATGTGGAGTGTGAATAATATGAGCATGGTATTTACTCTAAAGGATATTTTTCAAGAATTACCGGAAAAACCAACGTTTCAAGAAGGAATAAGACGGGCACCAAAAAGAGAGTTTTCTTTATCGGAAAACGAAACAAGCTTAGCTTTAAAAAACGCTTTGCGTTATATTCCAGTAGAGTGGCATGAAGTGGTAGCCCCTGAATTCTTAGAAGAATTATTGACTAGAGGTAAGATATATGGATATCGTTTTAGACCAAGTGGTAGAATATTTGGTAGACCGATTGACGAGTATCCAGGGAATACATTAGAAGGAAAAGCATTCCAAGTTATGATTGACAATAACTTGGATTTTGAAATAGCATTATACCCATATGAATTAGTTACCTATGGAGAAACGGGATCTGTCTTTCAAAACTGGATGCAATATCATTTAACAAAAAAATACTTACAAGTTATGAATGATACGCAGACATTGATACTATTATCTGGTCATCCTATGGGCTTATTTGTTTCTGGTAAGCAATCGCCTAGAGTGATCTTAACAAATGGATTGATGATTGGTGAATTTGATAACATTCATAGTTTTAACCGAGCTTCTAGTTTAGGAGTTGCGAACTATGGACAAATGACCGCGGGTGGGTGGATGTATATCGGCCCTCAAGGTATTGTCCATGGAACATATTCCACATTACTAAATGCAGGCAGGTCTAAACTTAGAATCCCAGAACATGAAGATTTAAATGGTAAGTTATTTGTTTCATCAGGACTTGGTGGAATGAGCGGAGCACAAGGGAAAGCCATTGAAATTTCTGGTGGAGTAGGGATAGTTGCAGAAGTCGATTATTCTCGAATAGAAACGCGTTTCAATCAAGGATGGGTTTCAAAAATTGCGATGAGTGAAGCAGAAGCTTTTTCAGATGCTCGCGACGCAATGAACAAAAACATTCCATTAGCAATTGCTTACTATGGAAACATAGTAGACTTATTAGAATACGCCGCTAAAAATAATATACATATCGACTTATTGAGCGATCAAACAAGTTGCCACGCTGTATATGATGGGGGATATTGCCCAGCTGATATTACCTTTGAAGAAAGAACAAGATTATTAAAGGAAGACAAAGATACCTTTAATGAATTGGTAAATGCAACGTTAAAAAGACATTATGAAGCAATCAAAAAAATCACCCAACAAGGAACGTATTTTTTTGATTACGGAAACTCTTTTTTAAAAGCAATATTTGATTCAGGCATCGTAGACATCTGTAAGAATGGTGAGAATGATTTGGATGGATTTATTTGGCCATCTTATGTAGAAGATATCATGGGACCTGTATTATTTGATTATGGATATGGTCCATTTAGATGGGTTTGTTTAAGTGGAAAAGAAAGCGATCTAGATCAAACAGACGCAGCGGCGATGGCTTGTATCGATAAAGACAGAAGATTCCAAGATCTAGACAATTATAATTGGATCAAAGATGCAAAGAAAAATAAACTTGTTGTTGGAACAAAAGCAAGGATTTTATATCAAGATGCCTATGGCAGGTTAAAAATAGCATTGAAATTTAATGACATGATACGCAAGGGTGAAATAGGACCCGTTATGTTGGGTAGAGATCACCATGATACTGGAGGAACCGATTCTCCATTTAGAGAAACATCTAATATCAAAGATGGATCCAACATTATGGCTGAAATGGCTACACATGTTGCATTAGGAAATAGTGCAAGAGGTATGTCATTAGTAACGCTTCATAATGGCGGAGGAGTAGGAATTGGTAAAGTCATGAATGGTGGTTATGGTATGGTTCTTGATGGTAGTCAACGAGTTGATGAAATTTTGAAAACAGCCATGTTATTTGATGTTATGGCTGGCGTATCAAGAAGAGCATGGGCTCGAAATGAGAACTCCATTACAACTGCAGTTGAGTACAATCAAATGGATAATAATTCACAAATAACGATACCATATTTAACAAATGAAGATTCCATTGATGAATTGGTTCATAAGCATTATATTAAAGGTGGTAAATAAATTGAGAATAGTAGAATGTGTTCCTAATTTTTCAGAAGGAAGAGACGTTGCCAAAATAGAACGAATCATGTCCGTTGTAAAAGCAGATAACAATATTAAACTCGTAAACTATGAGAGCGATGCGGACTATAATAGAACGGTAGTAACACTCATAGGAAATCCAGATCATATGATTGATTTGATTTTGAAGATGACAGAAGTCTGCTTACAAGAAATAGACTTGAATAAACACTCAGGAGAGCATGCTAGAATGGGCGCTATTGATGTTATTCCATTTATCCCGATTAGTGATGTCACAATGAAAGAATGTGTAACCTACAGCGAAAAATGCGCGGAACGAATCAATGCAACATTCCAAATTCCATGTTTCTTATATGCTGAAGCAGCTAGACACGAAGATCGAAAATCCTTGCCTTCGATTCGAAAAGGTGAATTTGAAGGTATGAAAGAAAAAATTAAAAATCCTCATTGGGCACCAGATTATGGCCGTCCTGAAATTCATCCAACATTTGGAGTAATAGGCGTTGGAGCGAGAGACTTTTTAGTTGCATATAATATTGATATAGACACAGAGGACGAAAAGCCAGCTAAGAATATCGCAAAAGCAATTCGTCAATCAAGTGGTGGATTTCAGTATGTTCAAGCTGGACCCGTATATTTAGAAAACAGAAAACACACTCAAGTTACCATGAATATATTGAATTTTAAAAAGAACCCAATCTATCGTATTTTTGAGACCGTAAAAATGGAAGCGAAACGGTATGGTGTAGAAGTAACCAGTTCCGAAATTGTTGGATTGGTTCCAAAAGATGCACTAGAAAAGTCATTGAAATATTATTATGCAAGTAATCATTTAACATTCCCAGATGAAATGACCATTCCTGAGATTGTTTTAGATGTTAAAAAATACTTATTATTTAGAGATTTTGATGAAACGAAAATTATAGAATACTTCTTATAGGAGGGAATATGTTTAATAGAACCCTAATAAACAACATAAAAACGATTTATACTTCCGTAGAAAAGCCACCCGTTAAAGGGTCAAATATGTCCCATATCCAAGAAATACAAAATGGATATATTTTGATTGAAGATGGAAATATCATCGATATAGGAACAAATTATAATCAAAAAATAGATGCTAATATGTTCGTGTATGATGCCAGCAATAGCATCTGTGTTCCAGGTTTCATTGATTCCCACACCCATTTGGTCTTTGGAGGTTCTAGAGAACACGAATTCAGTAAGAAGATTGCTGGAGTACCGTATCTAGATATACTAAAAGAAGGTGGAGGTATTCTAAATACTGTGAACCAAACCAAGAACGCAGCGTTTGATGAGTTATACAATCAAGCAAAAAAATCATTGGATGAAATGCTGTTATTTGGGGTAACCACGTTAGAAGCAAAATCTGGATACGGATTATACCTCGAAACGGAAATGAAACAATTACGAGTATTGAAAAAATTAAATGAAGATCATCCAATTGATATAAAAATAACCTATCTAGGTGCTCATGCATTACCAACAGAATATAAAGAAAAGCGGGATGAGTACATTTCTTTAGTTTTAAAGGATTTGGAGATTATTAAGGCCAATGATTTGGCAGAATACGTCGACGTGTTTTGTGAGATTGGAGTATTTTCAGCAAAAGAAACGGAACAAATATTTCAAAAAGCGAAATCATTAGGATTTAAATTAAGATTGCATTCAGATGAAATAGAGTCTATTGGCGGGACCAAACTAGCAATTGACATGTCAGCGAATTCTGTAGATCATTTAATGGCAATTACAGAGGAAGACATCAAATTACTAGCCAATTCCAATACCATTGCGAATCTTTTGCCTTCCACATCGTTCTATTTAAATAAAGCATATGCACCAGCAAGGAAAATGATTGATAACGGAGTTGCGATTTCGGTATCAAGTGATTATAACCCAGGGTCAACACCATCTGAAAATTATCAATTAACACTACAATTAGCTGGGAATAAACTAAGAATGTTACCAACGGAAATTTTAACCTCTGCAACGATTAATCCAGCGTATAGTTTGGATATTGATAAGACCCATGGAAGCTTGGAAGTAGGAAAGAAAGCAGATATCTTATTAGTGGATGCTAAGAACTTAGATTACTTTATATATCACTATGGAGTAAATCATACTAAAGCGGTATTCAAAAACGGACAATTAGTTGTAGATAATCGAGGAATAGTGAGGGATAAATTATGAAATTAGTGGAAAAGACAGTAACCGAATTTATAGATGAACTTGCTTCAAAATCACCAGCACCAGGTGGTGGAAGTGTTGCTGCACTTTCAGGAAGTAATGGGGCCGCTCTTGTACTTATGGTTGGAGAATTGACTACAAAAAAGAAAAAATTCAAAGAGCTTTCTGAAGAAATACAAAAAGAATACTTAGCGATTATGGGTACATTTAAAATTGCCAAATATTCGTTTAATAAATTAATTGATGAAGACACGGATGCCTTCACCGCTGTTATGGATGCATATAAATTACCGAAAACTACAGAAGAAGAAATTGAGAGTAGAACATCTGCAATCGAACTAGCAACACTAGGTTGCATCAAAACGCCTATGCAAGTAGCTTCTTTAGCAACTAGTTTGTTAGCAGATATGGAGTTTATAATTCAGTATTCCAACCGCAATACTACCTCTGATCAAGGGGTAGCTGTATTATCTTTTTACAGTGCAATTATGGGTGCAATTATGAATGTCAAAATTAACTTACCAGGTTTGAGTCAAAAAGACTTAATTAAACAATACAAAGATGTTATAATGGACATATCAAGAAAAGTAAATGATCAAAAAGAAAAATTATTAGAAGAAATAGATTATCTTCTAGAATAGGAGAGTATATGAAAATTTTCGCAGACACAGCAATCATTGAACAAATTGAAGAAGTCAGTAAATGGGGTATTATCTCAGGAGTAACAACAAATCCATCATTAATCGCAAGATCAGGAATTACTTTAGTTGAAGCGATTGACAAAATTGTAGATCTAGTTGACGGACCAATTAGCGCTGAAGTAGCTGAAGGCTTAGCAGAAGACATGATTGAAGAAGGAAAAGTTTATGCAAAAATGCATAAAAATATTGTTATCAAAATACCAATGACTTTAGAGGGTATTAAAGCAGTTAAAGAACTTACAAGATTGGGGATAAAGACAAACGTAACCCTTGTATTTTCTACTTCACAAGCGTTAATGGCAGCTACAGCGGGAGCAACCTACGCTTCACCATTTATGGGTAGAGTAGATGATTATACTGGTGGAACCGATGACGGTTATAAATTGGTGAAGGATATTAAAGATATGTATAAGAATTACGGCTTTAAAACAGAAATTATCGCCGCTTCCATTCGACATATTACCCATGTTGACCAAGCAATGAAAGCTGGAGCTGATATTGCAACCATTCCTTATAAAGTGTTACAAGAAATGGTAAAACATCCTTTAACCGATAAAGGGCTTGCTGTATTTATGGCAGATAGTAAAAAATAAAACAATATCAATATAAAAAAACCAAGATGTCGAATAGATTTCTTGGTTTTTATGTATATACGATTATTAAATTCACTTAATTATTACATATAAAATGTAAGCAATTAACAACGACCAAACAACCATAACGAATATTGCAAATCCCCATTTTTTAGGTTTGCCATTTTGCCAAAGGGTTTTTGCTTCTTCTTCAAAACTGTTCCATACATCTTTAGGTATTAATTTGATTGTAAAAAACACCAAAATAGGAAGAATTATCAAATCATCAAGATATCCTATGATAGGAATAAAATCTGGTATTAAATCAATTGGAGATAATGCATAAGCTATGGCAATGCTACCAAGTACTTTTGCGTACCAAGGAGTATCTTTAGATTTTACTGATAAATACAGTTGTGCAATCTTGTTTTTTGCTTGGTTTGCTCGTTCTTTTAATTTCATGATGGAATATACCTCATTATAATCTATACATCTATTTTACAACATTTTTATCGTTATTTAAAATCATTAATCATTTTTCTAATATTGTTTGTGTTTTTTGTGAAGACGGGACATTTTGTTTGACATATGACAACCTGTCATATATAATAATTGCGGGAGTGATATTATGCCAACAAAAACATTTATAAATTTACCAGACGATAAAAAAAATAAAATCATTCAAGCGTCAATAAAAGAATTTTCGAACGCTACATATGAAAAAGCTTCTATCAATAAAATTATTAAAGATGCAGGCATTTCTAGAGGTAGTTTTTATATGTATTTTGAAGATAAAACAGATTTGACAATGTATTTGCTTGAAATCACAAAAAATCATATTATACAAGAAAGTAGAAATGTGAATCAAAGTATGTCCGGTAATCTTGTAAGTTTTATTGCAGGTGTTCACGATGTTCTATTTGATCATTATCAAAAAGCAGAATATCGAAACTTCTTTAAAAATATTATGATCTATTTTCAAGGGCGTCCTGAATCGGAACTAAGATGTATGAAAGGGAATATGCCGATTAACGACGATATACATGATATCCTAAAATTGATTGATAAAAAACAATTCAAGGATCAAAGTGAAGAATTCATGGTAAGCACGATTGAAATTAGTTTAGTTATACTTAGAAATGTATTATTTAAATCATTTATGCTTGAATTAAATAAAGAGGAATCAAAAAAACTATTAAAGAACTATCTTGAAATATTACATCAAGGTTATGGAGGAAAGAAAAATGCTTAAATTAAAAAACATTAGCAAGTCATACACTATCGGAGACTTTAGCCAAAATGCTTTAGATAACGTTAGTGTGAATTTTAAACAAACAGATTTTGTTGCAATACTAGGTCCATCAGGTTGCGGTAAAACAACATTATTAAATGTTATCGGTGGTCTAGATCATGCAGACAAAGGCGATTTATTTATAAATGGCAAATCAACAAAAGATTTTATCGATAGCGATTGGGATATGTATCGGAATAATACTATCGGTTTTATATTTCAAAGCCACAATTTAATCGCACATTTAAGCGTTTTACAAAATGTGGAAATGGGATTAACACTTAGTGGTGTTAGCAAAGCTGAAAGACAAAAAAGAGCTGTTGAAGTTTTGACAAAAGTTGGATTAAAAGATCACATACATAAGAGACCAAACCAACTATCAGGTGGACAATCACAAAGAGTCGCTGTTGCAAGAGCGTTAGCGAATAATCCAGAAGTTATTTTAGCGGATGAACCTACTGGATCATTGGATTCTGAAGTAAGTATCCAAATCATGGAATTAATCAAAGAAATAGCGAAAGAAAAACTAGTTATTTTAGTAACACATGATTCCGAACTTGCTAAAAAATATGCAAGCAGATTAATTCAATTAAAAGATGGACAAATCATTAGTGATACAAGACCAGTTGAAGAAGACACAGATGTTAATAGTGATATTACGTTTAAAAAGACTTCCATGTCCTTTAAAACTGCATTCATTTCTTCCATTAATAACATAAGAACAAAATTAGGACGTACCATACTTACAGCATTTGCTGGAAGTATTGGAATCATTGGAATTGCACTGATCTTATCATTATCCAATGGGTTAGATCAACAAATCCAAAACTTTGAAGAAGAAACTCTGTCGGGGTATCCAATAAGTGTTACAGAATCTACGTTTGATTTTGAAAAAATTAGAAGTTATACTCAGGAAGATTTAACAGAGTATCCAGATACAGATTACGCATTAGTATTTGACCAAACAAAGATATTGGAATCCATTCAAAAACAAAATAATATAACAGATGAATATATTCAATATATTGAAGATTACGTGGATGGCGAAGGACAAGACACTTTAGTTGGCGTGAAATATGAACGATATGTTAACATGTCATTATTACAGTATTTTGAGGTGCCTGGAGTAGGCGGAGCTTATATAGAATTACAGAGAGAATCGAAGACATCAGTATCTGATTCTCAATCTCCGTATTCTAGCCTTATGTCCATGTTTACATTATTACCGGATGGTGATGTTTTAAATAATAATTATGATTTAATTTATGGAGATTTACCAAATAATGATTTGGAAAATGGGAATATTGAAGTTGTTCTTGTTGTAGATGAATTCAACCGTATTTTTAAGTCAACACTATCTACGTTATTTGGGACATCAACCATCGATGAAACCCAAGTAGATTTCAGTGATATCGTAGGATCAACAATGAAATTATACATAGGCGAATACGACATATTAACTAGTGATGTTAGTGAAGCAATGAATGTTACTGTAAGTGGAATTATTAGACAACAAAAAGGATCAAATGTAACATTGCTTTATAATGGATTAGGATATACTTCTGAAGTAACGGATTACATTACGACAAATTATTCAGATGAAGTAGGAGATATCAAATCAATTAATCTTTATCCTAGTAGTTTTGATAATAAAGATCTTGT
>CAZSVN010000040.1:0-10012 GCA_964610285.1 uncultured Candidatus Izemoplasmatales bacterium | reverse complement strand
GAATTGGCTTCTAAAAAAGAATACGAACCTGCCTTAATCGCTTTGAAAGAAGTAAGGGGGTATTGATATGTCTATGAATAAAACTCCGAAACAATTGAATGATATAGGAGATCAATATTTCTACGGTACGAACCAAGTAAAAAATATCGAAATGGCATTTACCTATTATAAACAAGCTGCAGATTTGAATAATCCAGTTGGATATTATAATGTCGGGAAATATTTTATCGAAAAAGAACTCTATAAACAAGCAATTGAATATTTGGATAAAGCCAAAGATTTGGGTTATACAAAAGCAAATATTCAATTATCCGATATGGCACTTCATGGTTTAGGCTTTCGTAAGAGTAAGAAAAAAGCATTTAAGTATATCAATCAAGCAGTAGAAGCAAACGATATTTCAGCCATGCATTTATTAGGGAATTTTTATATTCATGGTATTGGATGTAAAAAAGAAGAATTGTTAGCACTGAAGTATTATGAGTTATCTTCTGAAAATAAAGTTCCAGAGGGAATGTATTTATTGGGAAGTTTATATTTAGAAGCAAAAAAGATGAAGAAGGATTTTGAGTATGGATTCTTTTGGTTGGATAAAGCCGCAGAAAGCGGCTCAATAGAAGCCATAAATAAACTTAAGAATCTATACCACAATAGTCATCCTTATTTGAAAAAGAAATCCATTTTGTATTTACAAGAAATGGAGTTTTACTACGATGAATTACTAGCAAGACTTAAAGACGCAGATGCTTTGGTCAGGGTTGGTTATGCTTATTATGAAGGTAGTTCGGTTACCAAAGTAAATTATGAAAAATCCATGGAGTATTTTAAAGCGTTATTGGATAAAGACCATACAAAGGGGTACCTTGGTCTAGGATTATCCTATCTATATGGTAAAGGCCAACCTGTTAACTATACCAAAGCAATGGAGTTATTGGATGTTGCTGGTCTTAGGAAAGATATTCAAGCGATGAATGCACTAGGAGATATGTATCGTCTAGGATATGGAGTGGATGTCAATTATCAACGAGCGAAAGATTATTATTTTGAAGCTGCAAAAAGTGATGAAACGAATGCATTGATCAATTTAGGATTGTTGCATTATCGAAAACAAATAACGGGTGCGACCAATGAACTTGCACTTCAATATATGAAAACTGCAGCGGAAAAAGAGAACATGGCAGCTTACTATTGGTTGGGAATTTTTCATGACAAAGGAATCGGAACCGTTGCGGACTTTAAGAAAGCGGAAATCGCTTTTAAAAAAGCAATTGAAGCAGATGTCTTAGGTGCGAAATATAAATATGCTCAATTGCTTTATGAGCACTTGAGTATGATTAAACTCAGCAATAAAAAGAAAAACAATATTTATTTGGAAATTCGTGATTTATTGATTGAATATATCAATTCCCCACATACATCGGAAGTGAATACAGTGTATTCTATGTATATGATAGGGGATTTATATAGTTTAAAGAACTTTGATTTAAAATCAGATAAAGTATCTCGGTATTACTACGAATTAGCTGCGGAGAAGAAATTTAGTAAAGCGATGGTTCGGATGTATTTTATTTTAAAAGAGAAAGAGCCTGAAGTTGCAATTGAATATTTATCGGAGGCAATCAAGAAACCAATGGATGGTGAATCCTTGTATGAATGGGCGAACCTGCTATATGTTGGACATCCTTTAGTAGAAAAAAATATTCAAAAAGCAAAAGAGTTTTATGGAAAAGCCTCAGCGCTTAACTATCAACCAGCAAAAGAAAAATTAGCAATGTTATAGGAGAACCATATGAAACTATTATTACATATCTGTTGCGGCCCTTGTACAGTTGGTACAATGAAAGCAATCAATGATCCATCCATCGAGATAACCGGATATTGGTATAATCCCAATATCCATCCTTACACGGAATACAAAAGTCGTTTGAATGCGTTGATTGATTTTGCAAAGACAATCAATCTAGATTTAGTGATAGAAGATGTTTATGGATTAAAACAATTTGTAAAAATGGTTGCCAGCGATTTAACAAATCGTTGTTCTAAGTGTTACACAGACCGCTTGTATCAAGTTGCTAGAAAAGCGAAAGAGCTTGGTTATGACGCATTTTCTTCAACATTACTAGTAAGTCCGTATCAACAACACGAACGGATGAAAGAAATTGCTTATGAAATCGCGAAAGAAATTGGGATTGATTTTTACTATGTAGATCCAAGACCATATTTCAGAGAAGGCAATAAAGAAGCGAGAGACAAAGGGTTATATATGCAAAAATACTGTGGTTGTATTTTTTCAGAAGAAGAGCGTTATTTAAACAAGAATAAGAAGTAAGTTAAGGATTCTTAGCTTATTTTTTTATAGCATTTTAGCCCTTGAAATGGGCGTGAGAGCGAGATGATGAGTATGTTATTATGGACAACAACAAACACGGTTGACGCTGTGAAATCAGCTTGGTGGTTATATGCCGTTGGAGCGTTTGTTACACTTTTTATTATTGCTGGTTCGTTATTCTTTGCATATAAAGCTTATGTGCAATCCAAAGAATTAGGAATGGCAAAAGAAGATGTGAAAAAAGCAGTGATTTCTTCTGTGAGTTTTTCGATATTACCTTCCATTGGAATCTTTATTGGGGTTATAACCATGTCGGGATTCTTAGGAATCGCATTACCGTGGATTCGGTTATCGGTATTAGGAGCGTTGCATTACGAGCTTATGGCAGCGGATTTTGCAGTAGAAGGCGTTAGCATATTAAATATGACCGTAGAGAATTTTGTAACAATAGCCTTTACGATGACAATAGCGATTATTTGGGGTAGTTTGTTTACCTTGTTCTTATTTAAAAAATATCAAAGTAAGGTAGTGGATAAAGCAACAGAAAAAAAAGGTAGAAGCTTTGGACCTTTCTTATTCCAATCGGTATTTATCGGTTTGGTTAGTGCATATTTTGGAGATGCATTCTCTCGAATTTTCCAATACAATACCAGAGAGATTGTAGATGGAGCGTATACTGGTAATGTCATTGAAAATTCTAGTTTTGTTCCATTGGTTGTATTTGTCGTATCGTTTCTTTCAATGATGGGCTTTGATTATTTAGTGAAGAAAAAGAATATTAAGTGGTTGGAAAACTTTCAATTATCTTTTTCTATGATTGTAGGAATGGCTAGCGCCGTATTCCTTGGATTAGGAGGTATCTTCTAATGAATACAGCGTATAGAGAGCAAATGCATAAGTTTGGTAGAATCTTTACCGTAATGGGAATATTTGTAATGTTTTTAGCTCCAGTCAGTATTTGGTTATTTACTGGAGTCGCTCCAAATCTTGCTCAAATGGGAGCTGGAGTATTGGCGTTGTCTTTAATCTATTTACCTGGTGGACTGATTGAAATGATGACCTATTCACCATTGCTTGGAACCAGTGCTACATATTTAGCATTTGTGACAGGGAATCTAATCAATTTGAAAGTTCCTTGTGTGATGAATGCAACGGAAATTTGTGGTACAAAAATCAATACACCAGAAAACGAAGTAGTCAGTGCGATTTCTGTAGCATTTTCTTCGATCACTACCGTAGTGATATTATCACTTGGAGTATTGATGTTAATTCCTTTAAAACCATTACTTGAAAATCCAGTATTGATTCCTGCGTTTAATTGGGTTATTTCTGCTTTATTTGGAGCTTTGGGTTATAAATACTTTAAAGGTAGTTGGAAATTGGTTATTGCGCCAATATTGTTGGTTATTGTATTAAGTATCGCCATGCCTACTTTTGTAAATAGCCAAGTAATCATTATTGTATTGATCGCAGCGATTGTTACCTTAATAGTTGCGAAGATTTTATATAACAAGAATAAAATTTAGGAGGTTCATATGCCCATTTTGTATGTAGCATTAGGCTTGTTCGGTGTTTTAGGGATTTTATTAATCGTAGCTCTTATGAATAGTTTTTTGATTAAAGATACGAAAAAAGATGTCAAAATACCCGCCGTTGATCCAGTAGAAAGTGATTTACTGGCCAAAGAATTCAGTAAAATGATTCAAGTAGAAACATTATCGTATTCGAAAGAAAAGGATAATGTTGAAAAGTTTAGAGAATTACAAGCAGTGATGAAAGAACTATTTCCAAATGTATATAGCACCTTAGAACAAGAAGTCTTTAAAGGAGAATCCATTTTATTCAAATGGAAGGGAAACAGCAAAGAAAAACCGATTGTTTTAATGGCTCATCAAGATGTTGTGCCAGCTTCAAAAGATGATTGGGTATTTGCCCCATTTAGTGGAGAAGTGACCGATACGGAAGTTTACGGTAGAGGTACCTTAGACACAAAATCAACTTTGTACGCGTTCTTTAAAGCAATCGATAACTTGATTAAGAGTGGATTTGTTCCGGAACACGATATCTATATATCTAGTTCTACCGATGAAGAAACCAGTGGTTTTGGAGCTGGTTTATCGGTGGAAGCATTGAAGAAAAAAGGTGTAAAACCTTATTTGGTACTGGACGAAGGTGGCGCTATTGTTACGGGTAGTTTGCCTTCTGCGCAAAAGCCAATTGCCTTGATTGGTGTTTTGGAAAAGGGTTATGTAAATATTCGGTTTACTGCTAAAAGTAAAGGTGGACATTCATCAACCCCTCCAAAAAATACACCAATTGCAAGATTATCTGCTTTTGTAAACGATGTAGAAACGCACTTTCCAATGAAAACGAAGATGATCAAGGAAGTGTCTGATTTATTTAAATCAGCTGCACCTTCGATGTCAGGAATATATCGTTATTTATTTGGCAATATGTGGTTATTTAAACCCTTGATTACCTTCTTATTACCTAAAATCAATCCTTACGGAAGAGCGTTGTTATCAACAACGATTGCCTTTACCATGTCTGGTGGTAGCGAAGCAGCCAATGTGATTCCATCGGAAGCATATGTCATAGCGAATTTAAGAACGCATCCAATTCAAAACATCGATGAATCGTTTAAAGTCTTAGAAGCAATCGCTAAAAAATATGATATTGAAGCGGTCATTGAAGAAGGACGAGAAGCTTCTCCAATTTCCAGTACGACCAATAGTGCTTACTTATATTTAGTAAAGAATATACAAGCATCTTATCCAGACGCTTTGGTCAGTCCATATGTAATGCTCGGTGGTACGGATTGCCGTTTCTTTTCAGAAATAACAGACTCTGCCTTTCGTTTTTCACCCGTACGGATGGATAACAAAGAATTAAATAAGATTCATGGAAAAAATGAATCCATCAAAAAATCCGCTTTAGTAGAAGCAGTACGATTTTTTACAGAGTTCATAATTAATCACAAATAACACAAAAAAATATGATATAATTCACAATATTATTAGGAGGTATTGTATGGTTTTTCCCAAAATTGAGTTTAGCAAAGCATCGGTGAAAGATGCGAATATAAACAAAGGCTTATTGGTTGATTTGTTCAACAAGATAGAAGATGAAAAAATGAATATTCACTCTATGGTACTATTAAAAGATGGATTGAGAGTATTCCGCGCTTCTGCTTATGATTACACAGAAGATACGAAAGAAAATGTCTATTCAATTTCAAAGTCATTTACTTCTGTGGCTATTGGCATTTTGCAAGATTTAAAACTGCTAAATATAGAGGATTATGTACTATTCTATTTTAGTGGAGAAGTGGAGAATTATCTTCCAGAATATGAAGGGTTAAAGATCAAACATTTGCTTTCTATGTCAGTAGGACAAGTAAACGATGTCTTCTATGATGCAACTCCAAATGATAATATGTATGAATTGTTTTTTAATCAAGAACTAATTCATGCGCCAGGAGAAGTGTTTAGCTATAACAATGGAGCATCGTTTATGTTATCTGCAATTGTAACAAAAGTAACAGGAAAAACATTGAATGATTTTCTAAACGAATATTTGTATCAACCGATTGGGATGGAAAAACCTGAATGGAGTCAAGTTAATAATATTAGTTTTGGATGTACTGGCTTACAAATTTCTACAAATGACATGGCTAGATTTGGGTTGTTATTGTTAAATGATGGAACTTGGGATGGGAAACAAATCGTATCAAAAGACTATTTAAAACAAGCAACGAGTTTGCAAATGGATACTTCCAATATTGAAAACCCATATGATCACTTTGGTTATGGCTATCAATTTTGGTTGAATAGTTTTGGAGATTTTCGCTGTGCTGGTTACTATAAACAATATATTATCATCAACAAAGAATATAATTTGGTGTTTGCTATTAAGGCTTATGAAGAGAGAGAAACACTGGATTTATTTGAAAAATACATTTTGGAAGCAGCTAAAACTGGATGGAATTACTGTGATTATTCTCTAAGAGACTATACCAGAAGATTCCATTTAAACTCAGAAGAAATCATTAAAAAAGAAAAAGAAATGCGAATTGAATAAAAGTTGATAGAGCTAAGTCGAGTTATATAGACTTATCTCTATTTTTTTGATATAATATTTAGGAATAAGTTTTGGGGTGTTTAAATGGAAATAGGAAAGATAAACACATTGCGAGTTTTACGGGAAACAGATATTGCTTATCAGTTGACAGATGGAACCGATGAAGTGTTTTTACATAAAAAAGAAGCCAAAAAGCCTTATCTAGACAATGAGGAAATAGAGGTTTTTTTGTATGTTGATAATCAAGGTAGAGTAACTGCTTCAACCAAAGAACCATTCTTTCAATTACATGAAGTGAAAATGTTGGAAGTTGTAGAAGTCAATCTTAATTATGGAGTATTTTTATACTACGGTATGATAAAAGACTTGTTGCTAAGTCTTGATGATTTGCCTCCACAACGAAAATATTGGCCAAAAGCTGGGGATAAAGTTATGGTTGAGATGGTGGATAGAAAAAATCAATTATATGGTAGAATCATCGGAAGAAAACAAATTACTGACCATTTTGAAGAACAACTAGAACTTGAAGACAAAGCAGTTGTGGAAGCGCATGTGATGTATATCATTGATAATGGTATTGTTTGTTTTACCGAAGATGGGCATGAAATATTTATTCACCACAATAACTATCGTCATTATTATCGTATAGGAGAATTAGTAACTCCTAAGATCTTAAAACGAAATCCTAGTGGAGAATATGTTGGGTCATTAATTGAACAAAAAGAATTGATGCTTGAAAAAGATGCAGAAGTACTCATCGATTACTTAGAAAAACATCGTGGTACAATGGCTTTTACAGATAAAAGCGATGCACAAGCAATATTTGAGACATTTCATATGTCAAAATCAGCATTTAAAAGAGCGCTTGGAAATCTCTTTAAAGCAGGGCTCATTGAATTAAACGAAACAAATACAAAAAAAATAGATAAGTTAGGTGAATGATTATGGGAAGAGCACATGAAGTACGCGCATCAAAAATGGAAAAAACGAGTGCGCAAAAATCAAAATTATATGCAAAATTTGGAAAAGAAATATATATGGCTGCAAAAAATGGTGGACCAGATCCAGATGGAAATTTAGCATTAAGAAGAATGATTGAAAGGGCGAAGCAAGCGCAAGTACCTGGAGATGTAATCAAGAGAAACATTGAAAAATCAAAAGGTGGAATTGGAGAAGATTATTCCCCTGCGAAATATGAGGGGTATGGTCCAGGTGGATGTACATTGATTGTCGATTGTCTAACCGACAATGTAAATCGTACCTTTGGTGAAGTAAGAAGTTGCTTCACTAAAACGGGAAGTAAACTTGGAGTAAGTGGATCGGTATCTTATTTGTATACCTATTGCTCTCACATTAGTTTTTCAGGAATGTCAGAAGATGAAGCATTAGAAGCATTGATGAACAATGAATGTGAAGTAACAGATATTGAATCGGATGAAGATGTAGTCATCATTACAGGACAACCTGGTGATTTGGATCACATCAAAGATTCTTTAGTAGCTACAGGAAAAGAATTGACGTTCTTTGAAGATCAAGTTACGTATGTACCAAATGATCGCATTACATTAAGTGAAGATGACTTAGAAAAATTATATCGATTCTTACGTTTAACTGATGAGTTAGACGATGTTCAAGAAGTCTACCATAATGTGGATTTGCCAGACGTTGATCAGTACTAATTATATAGGCAAACACGACGTAAAAATAGTGATAATATGTTATAATAGATATAGGAGAAAAGAATGAATTTACCAAACAAATTAACGATGATAAGAATTTTTTTAGTACCCATTATTTTTGTATTATATATCATTCGAAATACCATCGGGGATTCAACGTTTTATATCATTGGAACATTATTTATACTAGCATCGATTACCGATTATTTTGATGGGTATATCGCTAGAAAAAGGAATATCGTAACAACATTTGGTAAGTTTGTAGATCCACTAGCAGATAAACTTCTGGTTTTAGGGTCTTTGTTATTGCTAGCGAATTATTACACCTCTAATGGAGATGGTTCTACCTATATGTGGATGCCATTTTGGATTGTGTTTATCGTTTTAGCAAGAGAGCTTATTGTAACCTCTATTCGCCTTGTAGCAGTGGGAGAAGGAATTGTCTTGCATGCTTCGAAATGGGGGAAATACAAAACAGCTGTCACGATGGTGACCATCGTATTTTATTTCTTCATTATGCCACTGGATATAGAAGCACTTAATATCGTTGGAATTGGACTTTTGGTTTTATCCGTGATATTTACAATTGGTTCCGGTGTGGATTATTTTATAAAAAATAAAGAAATGATTTTAAAATCAATTTAAAGAAAAAGCTTCACAAAATAGTATTATGTTATTAGAACGTAAGTAGGAGGACCTTTATGGCACAAGATACAAGAGCAAAAGACTTGGAAGTAGCAATAAAGAATATTGAAAAGGAATATGGAAAAGGATCGATTATGATTCTTGGAGATATGGAAGTTTTGGATGTGGATACGATTTCTACTGGATCCATTTCTTTGGATATTGCCTTAGGAACTGGTGGCTATCCAAAAGGAAGAATTGTAGAAATATACGGACCAGAATCTGGAGGAAAAACAACTCTTGCATTGCATGCCATTGCCGAAGCTCAAAAAGCAGGTGGATACGCTGCATTTATTGACGCAGAGCACGCATTAGATGCGCAATACGCTAAAGCTTTGGGTGTCGATATTGATGCTCTTATATTGTCTCAACCAGACACTGGAGAACAAGCATTAGAAATCGCAGAAGCGTTGATTCGCTCTGGTGCAATTGACATTGTGGTAATCGATTCGGTAGCTGCTTTAGTACCTGAAGCGGAAATTCGTGGAGAAATGGGAGACAGCCATGTTGGTTTACAAGCCAGACTGATGTCTCAAGCGATGAGAAAACTATCGGGTGCATTATCCAAATCTCATTGTATCGCTTTGTTTATCAATCAAATTAGAGAAAAAGTTGGGGTAATGTTTGGTAGCCCTGAAATAACGCCGGGTGGTAGAGCGTTGAAATTTTACGCTTCTATACGACTTGAAATTAGACGTGGCGAACAAATTAAAGATGGAAATGATATCATTGGTAACGTTACACGACTAAAAGTTGTGAAAAATAAAGTTGCTGCACCATTCAAAACTTGTAATGTTGATATCGTATATGGCAAAGGATTTTCTAGAGAAGGAGAAATCGTTGATTTAGGAGTTCTTTATGAAATCATCAATAAAAGTGGTTCTTGGTATTCTTACAACAATCAAAAAGTTGGACAGGGTAGAGAGAACGTTAAAAAATACTTAATGGATAACCCAGAAATTCAACAAGAAATCAATTTAAAAATTCGTGAATATATGACAAAAAAATAGGAAAAACCTTAATTTGGTTTTTCTTTTTTTTGAAATGTCTGTTAATCTCGATAAATAGTAAATATCCTTTGACTATCAAACGATTATAATATATAATAGAAGACGTTAAAATGTATATTAATGTATGAAACTATACTCATATATATAAAACTAAATAAGAGGAGATAATAAGATGCCAGTACCATTTATCGTTATTATTTCCAGTGTGTTAGGTATTATTGTTGGTGTAC
>CAZSVN010000039.1:7238-10081 GCA_964610285.1 uncultured Candidatus Izemoplasmatales bacterium | reverse complement strand
GTATAATACTTTCTAGTAACAAAGAAAAAAAAGGAGATTTAAATGAACGGTACAGTAAAATGGTTTAACGCAGAAAAAGGTTACGGATTCATTACAGATGAAGAAGGAAACGACATTTTCGCACACTACTCAGCAATCGAAGGCGACGGGTACAAATCTCTAGAAAACGGACAAGAAGTAACATTCAACGTTGTAGATGGAGATAGAGGACCTCAAGCAGCTAATATAGTAAAGAATTAATTATAAAAGCAAGGCTGTGAGTAAAACATAAAAGGGATACTATGGTGTCCCTTTTAATTTGTTTGTTTATATTAAGCCTAAATACCTTGAAAATATAGAGCTATTAAACTATAATTATTATGTTCATGAAAGGAATTGGTCATATGAAGATATACAACAGTTACACGGACTCAGTAGAAGAATTTCAAACCAAGCATCCCAATAAAGTTGGAATGTATGTCTGTGGACCTACCGTATATAATTATATTCATATTGGAAATGCAAGGCCTGTAGTGTTTTTTGACACTGTAAGGAGATACTTGGAGTCCAAAGGATATGAAGTCACTTTTGTGTCTAATTTTACGGATGTTGATGATAAAATCATTCAAAAAGCAATGGAAGAAAATCGTTCAGAACTTGAAGTCAGTACATTTTATATTAATGCGTTTTTAAATGACTTAGAATCATTAAATTGCAATTTAGATTATATCAAGCCTAAAGTCACTGAATATATGAATCATATAATCAATTACATCGAAGAATTAGTGAATAAAGGCTATGCTTACTTAGTAAACGGAGATGTATATTTTAGAGTCTCAAAAATCAAAGACTATGGAGCTTTAAGCAACCGTCTGGTTGATGATTTAATTTCCGGAAGTCGAGTTGAAATCAACGAATTAAAGGAAAGTCCTTTGGATTTTACTTTATGGAAAAAGACGAACGAGGGAATCAACTTTACTTCACCATTTTCTCAAGGTAGGCCAGGATGGCATACCGAATGCGTGGCAATGATTGATGATATTTTTGGAGAAGAAATCGATATTCATGGTGGAGGAACCGATTTAAAATTTCCACATCATGAAAATGAAATTGCTCAATCTAAAGCAGTTCATAATCATCGAGTAGCGAAATATTGGATGCATAATGGGCGTCTAGATTTTAAAGAATTTAAGATGAGTAAAAGCATTGGAAATGTAATTTTGGTCAAAGATGTGCCTCAAAAAATGGCATTACGATATTTTCTATTAAGCACTCATTATCGCACACCGTTGAACTATAGTGATGACAGTTTTTCTATGTATGTGAAAGAGTGGGAAAAGCTCGAAAACACATTAAAAACAGTATTTTTAAAATTGGATTTAGAAGGGAATTTAGATCATAAAACCTCTGCATCTAATCAAGACATCATACAAGAAATCAATAACTTTAATGAGTCAATGGATAATGATTTTAATACAGCTAACGCCATTACGGCTTTACAAGCTATGCAAAGAATTGCTAATATTGCAAGTAGAAAGAACAATAATACGGATACATTAAATCAAACATTAAATGCTTTACAATACATGACTGGCATTTTGGGCTTAGCAGTTGAACTAACTCCTATATCAGAAGAGGATAGATTAGTCTATCGAAGTTGGCAACAAGCTAGAAAGAATAAAGATTTTGATCAAGCGGATGTTTTACGAAACATTTTAAGCGAAAAGGGTATTCTATGATACAGCACAACGGATTGACACTAGCCTATATAGGTGATGCATATTATGAACTAAAAATCAGAGAGTATCTATTAGAACAGAAATATAGTAAAGTGAATGACTTACACAATAATGCTATTAAATTCACGAGCGCTGTGAATCAGGCTGTAGCTGCAAAAGTATTGCTCAATGAATTATATAGTGAAGAAGAGATTTCGGTGTTTAAAAGAGGTCGCAATCAAACATCTACTCACAAACCAAAGAACGCTGATGTGCAAACGTATAATTTCGCTACAGGCTTTGAATCTGTAATTGGATTTTTATATCTCAATAACGATTTAGAAAGATTGGATTTAATTATAAATAAAACTATACAAATTCTTGAAGAATTTCAATAATTTATTGAGGTTCTTCTTTAATTTCTATCACAAATTTTTCAAAAATAATTATCAGTAAATATGATAAAATATAAGTGGTGATAAAATGAGTATAAAAATCTATGGAAAGAATCCAGCAGAAGAAGTTTTGAATAGTAATAAAAAGATTTTCAAAGCATACTTCATGGAACAAACCAACCAAGAATTACAACGAACCTTAAAAAGCAAAGGAGTGCCTTGCGTTGTTTTAGATAAACACGAGTTCAAAAAGGATTTCTTAGGAAATCATCAAGGGATTGTTTTGGAAGTTGAGGATTATAAGACCATCCAATTAAACAATTTTTTAGCAGGATTGGATATGACAAAGAATCCTACGGTGTTAATGTTGGATGGTATTACCGACCCACATAATTTTGGAGCAATCATTCGTTCTGCAGAAGCGGGAGGAATTGCTGGGATTATCATTCCTAAAAATCGCTCTGCAACCATTACAGGAACGGTTGTTAAAGTATCTTCAGGAGCGATTGAATATGTAAAAATTATTGAAGTTACTAATTTAAGAAATGCATTAAACACATTAAAAGAATATGGCTTTTGGACAGTTGGAACGGATCTCAAGTCCCAAAAGAGTTACACCGAAATTGACGTCTCTACGCCATTAGTAATTGTAATTGGTAGTGAAGGCAAGGGTCCATGTTTCAGCCCGTCCAGCATCAGTGCCCGCGTCTCCTCACCGGCAGCACAGGGCGGGGTGGGCGGCATCTCGCGC
>CAZSVN010000039.1:0-7228 GCA_964610285.1 uncultured Candidatus Izemoplasmatales bacterium | reverse complement strand
AATTGGTAGTGAAGGCAAGGGTATGTCCAAATTAATCAAAGACACGGTAGATTACTCGGTTACAATCGATATGGCGGGGTCTATCAATAGTCTAAATGCTTCTGTAAGTGCAGGTATCATTATCTTTGAAATCTTAAGAAAGAAAAAATAAAACATGATTTTTCGCAATTATAATGATTTTGAAATTGTTAATATGATTAAACAAGGTGATCAAGAAGCCTTCGCATTCATTGTTAGCAAGTACGAATTCTTTATTGCGAAAAAAATCAGAGAGTTCAACCTAGCTAAAAATTATGAGGATATGCTTCAGGAATCTTTAATGGTATTGTACAAATCAGTTCTGAAATTCGATGAAATCTTTAATAAAACATTTATGAGATATTTTGAACTGAATTTAACCAACCGATTAATCACTCTAAAAAACAAAGATAACAAGTATGGAGAGTTTTTAGCAAATAAGTTACCATACTTATATGAGTATTCAACCAAAGAAGCGCCAAAGCACTATATTTCGGAACAAGAGATTTTTGAAGCGTTGGATCGTTTATCAAGCTTCGAAAAAGTCGTATTCCAAAAGAAAATAATCGAAAAAAATTCAATAAAAGAAATTGCAAATATTTTAAACTGTGACGAAAAGAAAATCTACAATGCATTAGATAGAATTAAAAAAAAGATAAAAATGCAATTATTATAATGATTTTCTTGACTTTTAGTAGTTTTTTTGATACATTTAATAAAGCAAGTGAGTTGATAATATGAAAAATAAAGCAGTATTAATTTGTCAAGTTTGTTTATCGAGAAATTATGAAATTAAAAAAACCGATAAAACGACTCGTTTTGAAGCACAAAAATATTGTAAAAAATGTAAAAAACATACCATTCATAAAGAAGGTAAGTAGGAGGATAACATGGCAAAAAAAGCTGACGCAACACCTAAGAAACCTACAAAAACTAATAAAAAAGAGTTTGTACAAGAATCAAAGGTAATGTCAATATTAAAGAAAGAATACGCATTTGAAAACTGGTTATTAGCAGTTTTAGCACCTGTATTGGTTTTATATGGTGTATATATTGTTATGGGAAAATTTGGAACCGTTAACCTAGCGAATGTTTTAGGTAGTTCAGGTGTAGGATTCATCGATTTCTTCTTTTCAACAACGCTAAGAAGAATCTTAACAGGATCATTCCTAATATTAATTGGGGGACTTGTTTTAATATACTTATTGATTCCATATATAAGACCAAGCGTTATTGAATTGAAAAAAGTTACATGGCCAACAGCGAAAGTATTGGCTTCAAATACAGCTAAGGTATTTGCATTCTTGCTATTCCTATCTGCAGTATTTGTTCTATATAGTTTTGCATTAAACCCAATCTTCAAATGGTTATACACTTTATGATAAGTAGTGAAAATAATGGATAATTCAAAACGTTTATGGTATATCGTTCAAACATATTCAGGATTCGAGAACTCTGTAAAAATGAATTTAGAGAGAAGAATTGAAAGTATGAATATGGAAAATATAATTTTCCAAGTAATGATACCAGAAGAATTAAAAACTGAAAAAAAACCAGATGGCACTATTAAGGAAAAAATGGTTAAGATTTTTCCTGGATATGTGTTCATTGAAATGGTTGTTACAGATGATTCTTGGTTCGTAGTAAGAAATACTCCAGGAGTAACTGGGTTCTTAGGTTCAAGTGGTGGAGGAACAAAACCAATTCCTTTAAAGCCAGATGAAATTAATCCTATCCTGAAAAAATGTGGCATGTTAGCGGTTCAAAGATTAAATGTTCAACCAGGACAAAAAGTCAAAGTCGCTCATGGTACTTTGGAAGGGCAAATTGTTACTGTTGAAAGCTTAGATGACGAAAAAGGAAAAGTGCATGTTTTAATTGAGATGTTTGGTAGACAAACAGCTATGGAATTGGACTACACAGATGTGGAAGTAATTTAAGTCAGACACTCGTCTGACTTTTTCTTTACTATATTGTTTTTGTTAGAAATATATCTATGATATAATTAGTTGATAATATTCGAAATCGATTATTATGAAAGGATGACTCGAATGATTAAACTTCAAAATGTTTCTAAATTTTATAGTTCTAATAACGTCATTGCATTAGGGCTTAGAAAAGTAAATCTGGAATTACATAGAAACGAATTCGTAGCTATCGTAGGAGAATCTGGATCAGGGAAAACAACATTATTAAATGTAATTTCTGGTATCGATTCTTATGAAGATGGCGAAATGTATATAAATGGACATGAGACTTCTTATTTTTCTGTAGCGGATATGGAAAACTATCGCAAGAAGTATGTTGCTTTTGTTTTTCAAAGTTATAATTTAATTGATTCTTATACCGTGCTTCAAAATGTGGAAGCGCCTTTAATTCTGTCTGGATTTCCAAAGGAAAAGATTAAAGACAGAGCATTAGAAATCATTCGAAGAGTCGGTTTAGAAAAACATATTCATCATAAGGCGACCAAACTATCAGGTGGCCAAAAGCAACGAGTAGTAATCGCTCGAGCTTTAGCTAAAGATTGTCCAATTATTGCGGCAGATGAACCAACAGGAAACTTAGATTCGAAATCCGCAAGACAAATTATAGAATTATTACATGAAATCTCTAAAGAGAAATTAGTGATTATTGTAACACATGACTTTTCTCAAGTCGCAGAATTTGCGACTCGTAAAATTCGGATTTTTGATGGCGAGATTGTTGAAGATTTAAAATTAAAAAAAGTTGATAAACTGGATTTGCCAGATATTCCTAATGAAGATCATCAAATTCGCTTCAAAGATTATTTAAAAATATCATTGAGAAATCTATTAGCAGTTCCAAAAAAGACTTTTCTAATGATTATCATATTTACATTCTTTAGTTTCT
Organism: uncultured Candidatus Izemoplasmatales bacterium; assembly: GCA_964610285.1. Taxonomy (GTDB): domain Bacteria; phylum Bacillota_I; class Bacilli_A; order Izemoplasmatales; family Hujiaoplasmataceae; genus 4572-104. Next base: position 4,336 of record CAZSVN010000039.1, on the reverse strand, counting down.
TTGTTGCGTTGTCTTATGGTGCTTATCAGCTATCTATGAATGAAGCGTCTTATAGTTATAACGAACATTTTTCAAACACGAGTCCTAATAGGGTCGTTATTCGAAAAGATGATAACTCCTCATTTACGGCAGATGATTTAGCAGAAATAGAAGACTTTAGTATAGTTGATCATGTCATTTCATTTGATTATATATTGGATGTTAATATATCTATATTTTCGGAAACAAGTAACGATTATTCTTATTTTAATGGGTTGATACTGCCTGTTGAAGTTATTGAAGCGTCTGATTTAGATTATGGAGTTTTACCACAAAACGATACAGAAGTAGTCCTTGCTGCTAATACATATGAAATTAATAACTATGAAGATTACTTGAATAAACCTTTTACTCAAGGATATAGTTACTACTATGATGTTGCAGGCCCATCAACTGAAAGTTTATATCGAGTTGTTGGCATGATTAATGTTGATAAATTATCTATCACAAATGAATCTTACGATGACACTTTTATTTTGGTAACAGAAGGCAGGTTGGATGCGTTAAAAAACGAATATTATTTTAACTATGCTACTAAAGCGATTTTTACAGGCACAACATTGGCGGATGGAGATAAGGATATTTATGCATACTTCGCAGGGTCAGATTTTATAATAGATAGTACAATTCCTAACAATGAGATTCGCACTTCAAATAATCAATATTATGGTGAATGCGAGGACTCAATATGTTATTTAACAGGAACATTTGATATTGAAGATTATTACACAGAGAGAAGTTTTGATAATATGGTAATTGCTTATGATAAAGATGTTACCTATAATAGCTACCATGTAAACCAATATACATATGATAGGATATTCTATGATGATATATACCAAATATCTGTTTTTACAAATACCGATATTGGAGTTGCATCTTTTGTAAAAAATGTACAAAAGATTCAAGGATCTCCATTGGATTTTAAATACAAAGTAAATTATCCGTATGACTCCGAAGCATCCAATGATTTTGAAGCTATAATTCTTTTAGTAACTAGTATAGGATTAATCCTTTTGGTTATTGTTACATTGGTTGGGTCAACGCTGATTACTTATGTAATATTTAGAGCAATTATTAATACAAAACTTCATGATTATGCAATATTTAGAACCATTGGAGCGAACCAAAATACTATAAAAGGCTTTATATATTTAGAGAATCTCTATGTTGTAGGAGTTTCATACTTAATATATGTAGCTGTAAGTATTAGCATTCCTTTGAAATCGGCACAAGATACGGTGCTGTATGCTTTAAAAGTTTTTAATGTTTGGAATTATATTGTTTTCTTTTTCTTGTTAGTAATTATGTCATTGATCATTTCTAGAAAATATTGCAATAGAATCTTTAGACAATCTGTTCAAAAAACGTTGAAAACGGATTTGGGGTGATAGAGAATGATTAAACTAACGAAATTAAGTAAATATTTTAATAGAGGTAAACTGAATGAAATTCACGTTATTAATGATACTTCTTTAGAGTTCCCCGAAAAAGGGTTGGTTGCGTTAACGGGCCCATCTGGATGTGGTAAAACAACATTATTAAACGTGATTGGCGGGTTGGACAAATTTGAATCCGGAGAAATTGATTTTGATGGTCAAGTTATTCGCAAATACAAACCTTTAGAATGGGATATTCTAAGAAATCATCATGTAGGTTATATTTTTCAAAATTATAATTTAATACCAGATAAAACCGTCTATGAAAATATAGAAGTTTCTTTAAATATGGCCGGTTTATATGATAAAAAAGAAATCGAAGAGCGTATCAATTATGTATTAGAAACAGTTGGGATGTACAATTACAGAAGACGCAGTGTTTTAGCTCTTTCTGGTGGCCAACAACAACGCGTGGCAATTGCAAGAGCAATTTCCAAAAATCCTAAAGTAGTTTTAGCGGATGAACCAACTGGAAACTTAGATGCAAATAATACATTTGAGATTATGAGCATTATCAAGAAAATTTCAGAAACATGTCTAGTTATTTTAGTATCTCATGAAAGAACACTTGTGGAATTTTACGCTGATAGAGTAATTGAATTAGCTGATGGAAAAGTAACAAATGACTATATTAACCATGGAAGTAAATCCTTTGAACATGTTGATGAACGAAATATATATTTAAAAGACCTAACCAAAGATTCCTCTCTAGAAGAGCATAATATTGAACGATATTTCGAAAAAGACAAGGATGAGTCTCTATCGTTTAAAGTGATAGAAATTAAAGACTCAATCTATATAAAAGCAGAAACTGATGGCAAGAAAAAAATAAAATACATTACAGATGATAGTGAAATCAGATTATTAGATGAAAACTACAAAGCTAGAAAAACAGAAGATGTATCAGAATACTCATTTGATTTGGATCAATATGGCGCAATTGATAGAACATCGAATAGAAAATCATTTATCAAGTTTTCAGATACATTGAAACAAGGCTTTAAAAAAGCGACAAGCAGAAAAAAATTCATTGGATGGTTATTCTTAATAGCTTATTTTGTAATTTCTGCATTGGTTGTATATCAACTGGCTACATTTGCAAGTTTAACAAGAGTGGATGAAACAGAATTCTTAAAAACCGCAAAAGATCTTATCTCTATTAAGACTGAACAAGGAGTAGAGTCTGCAGATATTGATAATATCCTTAACAATGTTACTAATGTTGAATGGTCTCCATATTATCAAGCGACTTCAGCTAGTTTAGTTTATAACGAGTTTTATCAAGGTAATGCAAGTGCTAGAGTCTCCATATACCCAATGAAAGCGTCTTGGGTAGATGAAAATGATATATTGTATGGTAGAATGCCTGAAACCAATAGAGAAATAGTGATTGATGTTTGGGTTGCTGAAGCTATATTGGATAAGAAATCATTTGCCGATCTTGGCGTGGTAGACATAGAAGAATTAATTGGACAAAAATTATATACTCGAAATGGATATAATTTAAAATTTGATATTGTTGGTATCATTGAATCGGAGTCTCCAATTGTTGTTGTTAAGGATGATGCGATTTATAGTTTTATTGAATCATACGAAATGATATCACAAGGCACTATGGATGGAAAGTATACTATTTCAGAAGGTAGAGATATTCAAGCTGCAAATGAAATACTTGTAAGCGCACTAGCAGATACGGATTTAGGAACAACTATTTTATTGTATGGAAACAATGCTACGGTGGTTGGAAAATACTTGGATACGTCATCAGAAGAACAAAATTTGGACGAATTTAATACAATAATGACTTTTTTGATTGCTCCAAATGAAGTGATAGAAGATATGTTGAAAAGTCAAATTGATTTAATGTATTATTTCCAAGCAGAAGCTATATATTTTTATTCGGATGATATTGATACAGCGATTGGAGATATCAATATTCTTGATGATAAATATGAAGCGTTTAACGCATATGAAGCACAAAGAAATTACAGCATAGATCAACAGAGAGAAAGTGTTGCAGCTCGAATTCAATCCATAACAATTACACTTGTGGGAATCGTGATTTATATTTTCTTTATGATGAGATCTAGCATGCTAAGCCGAATCAAAGAAATCGGTATTTATCGCTCAATAGGAGCTACAAAAAGAGATATCTTCAAGATTTTCTTTGGTGAAATATTTTGGTTCACAACACTGGGATCACTAACGGGATACTTGGCTATGTCGTTCCTAATTAATCGCATTCAAAATATGTTGGGGGAAATCATATCAATTTTCTATTTCCCTATTCATTATTTCCTAGGTGGGATCGTTGCAATTTACTTGATAAACATAATATTTGGACTATTGCCAGTATTCAGTTTGCTTAACAAAACACCATCTGAAATTAATGCAAAATTTGATATTTAAAAATATTACTCTTTCAATAAAAAAATCTTGACATATACATGGTATATATTGTATAATATTTCAGCGTGTCAAAAGGTTATTTTGAGTGGGAGGAAAAAATTCCAATTACCACATCACGAAATTAAGGAGGTGTCTTTCGTGGCTAAAGAAATTAAAAACGTTGTTAAACTTCAAGTTCCGGGTGGAAAAGCAACACCTGCACCACCAATCGGTCCAATTTTAGGACAAGCTGGAGTTAACATTCAACAATTTTGTGTGCAATTCAATGAAATGACAAGAGAGCAAATCGGTTATACTATTCCAGTAGTGTTGACTGTATATAGCGACCGTTCATTTTCATTCATAACAAAAACTCCACCAGCGAGTGACTTGTTAAGAAAAGCATGCAATCTAAAAAAAGGATCAGGAAATTCGAAAACTGATACTGTCGCAACCATTACTTGGGAACA
>CAZSVN010000038.1:0-10158 GCA_964610285.1 uncultured Candidatus Izemoplasmatales bacterium | reverse complement strand
CATTTGTGAACCTGTTGGTCCTAAATAAGTAACATTCATACCTAAATCATTCGCTCCCACTTGGAATGCGCATCTTGTTCTTGTTGAATCTTTTTCAAACAACAAAACGACATTTTTACCTTGCAATGGTCTGCATTCAACGTTTGCTTTCTTTTTTGCTTTAAGTTTTGCAGCTACATGTAGTAAATCTTCGATTTCCTCTTTTGAATAATCCAATAAAGTCAAAAAATTTCTACCATAAAAGTTGTTTTTCACATTAATCCTCCTATTAGTTTTTTTTATTAATCATATACTTCATTTTTACAATAAAAAAAAGTGATTAACTCGCCACTAAAATTATAACACTAAAGCGCTTACAAATAAACCCTTAATTTATGAAAACCGAATGAAAACAGGATAGGTAGTTCAAATATTGCTAAATAACAATATAATATAGTATAATATTATATGAGGTGATAAAATGGCATTAGATAATATACAAATTACTTTTGATGAAGAGTTTAGAGGAGAGATGGTTTCTCCCAGTGGGAAAATTACTCTTGGAGATCAAGAAAACGGAATGCAACCATATCATTTGCTCTTTGGAGCCTTGGGGTCTTGTTTTTATGCAACCTTCTTAGTGATTGCTAAGAAAAAAAGACTTTCATTTGGTAAAGCAACATTGGAAATTTCTGGGAGCAAAGTGCCAAAAGGGGATGTTCGTTTACTTGAACACGTTAAAATCGAAATGGTTATTTTTAATCCAAGCAATGAAAAAGGTTTACTAAAAAGCGCTGAAATGGGTGCTGAATTCTGTTCAATACATGAAACAATTCGTAAAGTAGCAAATGTTGAATTAGTTGTTACATTTCTATAACATTGTAAAAAACTAGTAACTTATAAGCACCGTCTCGCTATGGTGCTTTTTCACTTTTTTAAAAAGGAGTATATAATATGGAAGGTAAAATAATATTAAATTTAGCTATGAGTCTAGATGGTTTCATCGTGGATGAATCCGATCAATATGATTGGATTCATGGAGATGGTTCCAATCAGCTTGATACAAAGGAATCATTTGATTACAACAAGTTTTTAAAAGATATAGACGTGATTGTTATGGGCAGAATATCCTATGATGAATTTATTCAATTTCAAGGATTCGAAGACAAACAAATCGTAGTTGCTACAAAGCAAATAAGAGATGACTTTGACCAAACCACTTTTGTAAATGATCATATAGTAGATTATGCAAAATCTTTAAAGAAAGCCGGTAAAAGAATTTGGTTATTTGGTGGCAGTAATTTAACAGATAATTTTATTAAACTAAACGAAATAGATGAATATATAATCGGTATTATTCCAATTATATTAGGTGGTGGAAAGAAATTATTTTTCGAAAACATTCCAAGAATTAATCTCAAGTTAAAACGATATTCTTTTAAGGAAGGCGTTGGAATATTGGAATATAATAAAGCTGAAAAAAACTAAATAAAAGTTACTAATAAAATAAATGTAAATTGATTATGTTATAAATATTATGCAATAATAAAAAAAATCTTCCAATTTGGAAGGCTTTTTTATTGTATTTTTTTTTTATATTTGTGACTCTGAATGAAGTAGTTTGGTATGTAATTGATCGATGCCAATGGCTCCTATAGGAGCAGAAATGAATATCGATAAAACAGATATTGTTAATATTAAATTACCTGCTGGAATCCCAAGTGCGAGTGGTATAGCACCAATCGCAGCTTGCACAGTAGCTTTTGGTAAATAAGATATACAAGCAAACAATTTTTCTTTATTGTTGAAATTTGTTTTTGTTACAGATAATAAAACGGCTATCATTCTTAATACTAATGATGAAATCACTAAGATAACTGCGAATAGTCCTACAGACTTAAATATAGTAATATCTACAATAGCTCCAACGAGGACAAAAAGCATGATTTCGGCAGCTACCCAAATTTTTGAAAACTTAGCTGTCAATCTTCCGGCTAATATTGGATAAGTCTTTAATATTGTTCCTCCTATCGCAATCACTGCTAGCAACCCTGAAATCGAAAAATAATCTTTAATTAAATCTTCTAAAACAATCATTAAAAAGGAAACGCCAAAGACAATCAAAACTTTTATCGTATCTCTTAAATGCATTTTCTTAAAGATATATACAAGTCCGATACCCAATGCGATACCTAAAAGTAAACTAACGATAATTGATACTGGAAATAAAATGATAGTACCTACAGAGAATGTATTTGTTTGATACATTTTTACGAAAATAGTAAACATGACAATTGCAAAAATATCATCAATAGAAGAACCCGCCAAAATTAATTGTGGAATTTGTTTGTCTGTCCCAATCTTTTTTTCAATAAGATGAATCATTCTAGGGACAACAACCGCAGGTGAAACAGCTGCGACAATACTACCTAGAATGAAACCTTCAATTAATGAAATATCAAACAATAAAGGTGAGATTAAACCAATAAATACAATTTCTACAGTTGCAGGGATAAAACTTAATAATATTGCCGGCCTACCCACTTTCTTTAAATCTTTTAAATCTAGAGTCAACCCAGCTCTTAAAAGTATTACAATAAGAGCGATTTGTCTAAGATCTGCTGATATAGAAAGGATACTGTCATCAATTAAATCTAAAACAAATGGTCCTAAAATGATTCCTGTTATAATAAAAGCAATCAGCCCAGGCAAATGAATTCTTTCAAATATAGCATTTAAAGAAATACTGATGATTAAAATTAAACCGATACTTAATAACATATGCTAACTCCATTTTCGACTTATAAGATATTATATTAAGATAATATGTTAAAGTCAAGTCAAAAATAAACGTGATTATTTTTGATAAGAAAATATTCAAAAATTACTATGAAATTCAAAGTATTTTGATGTAAACGCTTTTTCTAGCAAAATATATATTATTATTTACATTATTCTTTCATTTTACTTGTTTTTTTAGTTTTTTCTATTGTAAATATCACGTATTTATGGTATAAATCTTAATAATATTGAGGGAAAGTAACGGAGGAAATGGAATGAAGAATTACTATGTAAGGCGAATTTTATCAGCAATATTTACTTTGTTCATTATTGCTACCATGACTTTTTTCATGATGAAATTGATGCCTGGAGGACCTTTTGCAAGAGAGAGGCCTATTCCAGATGAAATTTTAAGAATCATTGAAGAAAAGTATAATTTGAATGACCCAATATTTGTCCAATACTATAAATATATGATTGGAATGGCTCAACTTGATTTTGGTGTTTCATATGTAAATACTGGAACTGTAGTTACCGAACAAATTTTGATGAAGTTTCCAATTAGTTTAAGATTAGGTTTTTATGCAACAATATTGGTAGTAATTATTGGAATACCACTCGGAATAATTTCAGCATTAAAACAAAGTACATGGATTGATCAGTTAGCGATGTTATTTGCTACGATTGGTGTAACCATACCAAGTTTCGTTGTAGCGGTAGTATATATTTCACTAGTGGCTGGGACGCTTGGCTGGGTAGATGCGTTTGGCCTGGATAAATGGACCTCGTATATAGGTCCAGTACTCGCATTGGGTGCATATCCATTATCGTTTGTTTCTAGACTTACTAGAAGTAGCATGTTAGAGGTTTTACGTCAGGATTATATGAGAACCGCTAGAGCAAATGGATTATCAAAGTTTAAAGTGTTATACAAACATGCTTTAAAAAATGCTTTAATTCCAGTTGTAACATATCTAGGGCCAATGTTTGCGGCTATCATCACGGGTTCATTTGTTGTAGAACAAGTATTCGCGATTGGTGGAATTGGTAGATATTATGTAATAAGTGTAGCAGCTAGAGATTATACTATGATTATGGGTATAACAATGTTCTATGCCGCTATCTACATAGGAATGGTTTTATTAGTAGATATGACCTACTCATGGATTGATCCACGAATTAGACTAGGAAAGAGTAGTGGTGAATAAGATGAGAGACTTTAATTTTATAGATAGCTCTAAGGAAATGGATAAAGAGCAAATAAGAGAAAGTTTAACCTATTGGAAAGATGTTTGGAGAAGACTTAAAAAAAATACCGTTGCTGTAATTGGATTAATCGGTGTTATCCTTATAATTTTATTTGGTGTTGTTGGACCAATGTTAACTCCTTATAATTTTTCAGATCAAATTACTGATTTTTCATATTTAACACCATCTCTTGATGTATATCAAATTACTAACACAGAAGATGGAGATGCAGAAAATTATTTTGTGCATTTAAATAACGATTATAGATTGTTCTTGATTACTGAAGATGGACATGTACTTGAAAGATTAACAAGAACTAGAATAGATAAAACTATTTTTACATATTTTTATGATTATGAAGGCGAAGAAATTGCTGTTGACTATTCAACAAGAGTCGATGATGAATACACAGGTGAGATTGATTATACAGTGACATATCAAGGTGTAGAAACCTTGTATCCTACTAAAACAGTTTGGAATAAAACATTTTTATTGGGATCTGATCAATTAGGTAGAGATATTCTTTGTAGATTAATGTATGGATCAAGAATTTCCCTTACTGTAGCTTTGGTAGCATCATTAGTTAACCTGCTTATTGGGGTTACATATGGTAGCATATCTGGTTTTAAAGGTGGAGCAATAGATAACATAAAGATGAGAATAGTGGATATTATTAATTCCATACCTCTGGTTATTTACGTAATTTTATTAATGGTCCTATTAGATAAATCGAATATGTGGACGATTATTTTGGCTTTAGGAACGGTGTATTGGGTCGGAATGGCCAGATTGGTACGTGGTCAAATTTTGAGTCTAAAAGATTTAGAATTTGTATTAGCTGCAAGAACATTGGGAGTTAGTCAAGGAAAGATTATTACGCGACATTTAATTCCAAATGCAATTGGACCAATTTTAGTTTCATTAACCATGATGATACCAACAGCGATTTTTACGGAAGCGTTCTTAAGCTTTATCGGAATTGGTATGTCAGCTCCTGCAGCTTCATGGGGGACAATGGCAAATGAAGCAATTTCATTACTAGAAAAATATCCTTATCAATTATTATTACCATCATTAGCAATTGGTACAACAGTATTATCATTTAATTTCTTAGGTGATGGATTACGATCTGCACTAGATCCAAGATTGAGGAAGGGGTAAGCACGATGGCGAAAATATTAGAAGTTAAACACTTAGTAACCTCATTCTTTACTCATCTAGGAGAAGTACAAGCAGTAAGAGATATTAGTTTTTCACTTGAAAAAGGAGACATTTTAGGAATCGTTGGAGAATCAGGTAGTGGAAAATCAGTTACCTCATTATCTGTGATTGGCTTAGTCGATGATCCGGGTGAAATTGTAAGTGGAACCGTATTATTCGAAGGAGAAGATTTAACAAAATTAAGCGACAGAGAATTAAATAAATATCGTGGCAATGACATTTCAATGATTTTCCAAGATCCAATGACTTCGATTAATCCAGTGTATACAATTGGTAATCAAATTATTGAAGTTATTAGAGCTCATTCCGGCATGAATCATGCAGAAGCGAAAGCAAGAGCTATTGAATTGCTTGATTTAGTAGGAATACCAGAACCTGTAACAAGATTAAAAAGTTTTCCGCATGAATTTTCAGGCGGTATGAGACAAAGAGTTTTAATTGCAATGGCTTTGTCGAATAATCCAAAATTATTAATAGCGGATGAACCTACAACAGCTTTAGACGTGACTATTCAGGCACAAATTCTAGATTTAATGAGGAATTTACAGTCTAAAATGGGCGCTTCTATCATATTCATTACCCATGATTTAGGTGTGATTGCTGAAATCTGTAATAAGGTAATTGTTATGTATGGTGGTAAAATTATGGAAAAAGCTGATATAATGAGTCTGTACGTTAAACCGCAACATCCATATACTGTTGGACTAATGCAATCTGTTCCGAAACCAGAAACTGGTCAGAAGAAGAGACTCGTTCCGATTAAAGGGTCACCACCAGATCTTTTAAAACCGCCAACAGGCTGCCCATTTTCACCTAGGTGTGAACATGCAATGGAAGTGTGTTTGAAAGAAGTTGCACCTCTTTACAAGATTTCAGATACTCAGTTTGCATCTTGTTGGTTACATGACAAAGCTGCACCTGTGGTAAAAGGGTTTGTAAAATGCGAACCAATTACAGATGAAGAAGCAGAGGTGATACTATGAGTAAAAAAGAACCTTTATTAGAGGTAAAAAACTTAAAAAAACATTTTAATTTAGGCGGTAGAGGACATAAGAAGAAAATCCTGACTGCTGTAGACGGAGTAAATTTTGTTATTTTCAAAGGAGAAACATTTGGTTTGGTTGGAGAATCAGGATGTGGAAAGACTACGACTGGAAGAACAATCATAAGATTGTATAAACCGACAGATGGTGAAATTTTATTTGAAGGTGTTGATTTATCTTCATTAAATGAGAAAGAGTTATTTCCATATAGAAAAAAGATTCAAATGATATTCCAAGATCCATATGCTTCATTAAATTCAAGAATGACCGTCACAGATATTATTGGTGAAGGTATCGACACTCACAAACTTTACACTGGAGAAGAAAGACAATCACGGATATATTACTTATTGGAAACAGTTGGATTAAAACGTGAACATGCAAATCGTTACCCTCATGAGTTTTCTGGAGGACAACGTCAAAGAATTGGTATCGCAAGAGCATTAGCGGTAAATCCTGAACTAATTATTTGTGATGAACCAATTTCTGCTTTAGATGTTTCTATTCAAGCTCAAGTTGTAAATATGTTATAAGATTTACAAAACGAATTTGGGTTGACTTATTTATTTATTGCTCATGATTTGTCTATGGTAAGACAAATTTCAGATCGAATTGGAGTTATGTATTTAGGAAAATTGATGGAAGTGACAACTAGTGATGAATTGTATGATAATGCATATCATCCTTATACAAAATCGCTCTTATCTTCGATTCCGATTCCAGACCCAAGAAGTTCTATGAGAGAATCAAGAATTATTTTAGAAGGAGATGTTGGGAATCCAATTAATCCAAAACCGGGTTGCAGGTTTGCACCAAGATGTCGCTTTGCGAAGGATAGATGTAGATCAGAGGACCCAGAGTTAATCGAAATTGAACCAGGGCACTTCACAGCCTGCCACTTTGTGAAAGAAATTAATGATATTTAGCACAAGACGTGTTTAGATATAGAGAAAAAATTTTAAAAATGGAGGAGAAAAAATGAAAAAGTTTTTATTAGTTTTAACAGCATTAGTTTTATCAGTTGCTTTCGTAGCATGTACAGATGAAACTACTGCAGCAACAACAACAGCAAGTAGTATAACTACTGCTGCAACAACTGCTACACCAGTACCTCAAGTTTTAAATTGGAACATTGGTGCTGATCCTGCAACTCTTGACCCAACATTAAATGGGGCATCAGATGGTGGAGACGTTATCAACCAAACATTTGAAGGTGTTGTACGTGAAGTTGGCGGGGTTGTATATCCTGGTATTGCTGAAACATGGACTACATCAACTGATGGAATGACTGTTACTTTTAATTTGAGAGAATCAAATTGGAGCGATGGTTCTGCATTAACTGCAAATGATTTCGTATATTCTTGGTTAAGAGGAATGGACCAAGCAACAGCAAGTGAATATGCTTGGATTTGGGAATATACAAATATTACCGGTTCATTAGATGCTGTTTACTGGACTGACGAATGTAATAACACTACAGATGTTTGTAACGTTTATGACGACGAAGGCGATTTAGTTGGTACTGATTATTCAGACGGATTAGGCGACGACAACGGATTAAGCTATGCTGCTACTTTAGCTGCTGTTGATATTGAAGCTACTGATGATTATACTCTAGTAGTAGGCTTAGATTACCCAACTCCTTACTTTGTAAGTTTAATGGGATTCTATCATTTCATGCCTGTAAAACAATCATCTGTTGAAGATGCTGATGGATTAGACGGAGCATGGGCAAAAGATCCAGAACTTGCAGTAAGTAATGGACCTTTCCACTTGACTGAATATGTTTCAGGTCAAGGACTAGTATTGGAAAAAAATGATGAATATTGGAATGCTGATACAGTTTATCTTGATACAATCAATGGTGAATTTATTGACCTTGCATCAACTGCATATATAGCATATCAAGCTGGATCACTTGATGTTTTACCAGCAGTACCACCAGCTAACGTTTCTGCATTGCTTGCAGAAAGTCCTGAATTCTATGTATTCCCAGTTTTAGGAACATATTATTTTAACTTTAACTTGAATCCTGGAGCAGATGTAATGTGGGACAATTTAAATCTTAGAAAAGCTTTAACTTATGCTATTGACCGTACTGCAATTACTGAAGCATTAGCAGCTGGACAACAACCTGCAACAGGATTTGTTAATCCTGGATTCTTGGATAATGAAGGAAATGACTTTGCTGAAGAAACTGGAGATTATGGTATTCCTATTGATGATTCTAAATTCGATGAAGCAGTAACATTATTTGCAACTGCAGCAACTCAATTAGGCATGACTGTTCCTGAATTACAACAAGCGATAACTGATTGTGACATTCTATATAACACAAGTGAATCTCATAAATTAGTTGCTGAAATGGTTCAAGAATCTTGGAACCAAGTATTAGGAGTTAATCCTGCACTTAGAAATCAAGATTGGGCTACATTCCAAGATACTAGAACAGCTGGAAACTATGATATCGCAAGAGGTGGTTGGTTAACAGACTTTATGGATCCTGCTGGAATGTTAGCAATCTTTACATCTGGAAATGCTTATAATGATTCTGGGTTTGATAGTACTGCATTTGATACTTTAATGGCAGAAGCTCAACAAACTACAGATTTAGCTGTTCATTTTGCAAAATTATATGCAGCAGAAGCTGTATTAATGGAAACACTTCCAGTTATGCCTGTGTATTATTATGCAGACATCTATATGGTTAAAGATTACGTAACAGGTTGGGGAAGATCTATTCTTGGTTCATTAGACTTTTCACACGCAATCATTGAAGATTAATTATTATTAAATTATAAACAAAAAAACACGATTCTTTTACAGAAACGTGTTTTTTTTGCGTAATTATACAGTAGTATTTTAATCTCTTAAATATATATCAAAAAGCCGTTCAATCTTAGCAAAATCAATAAATCTAGATTCTCTTAGGATTTCTTGACCATTACTAAATACCAGTACAGTGGGGACAGTAAATACTAAATGCTGGCCTTGAAAAATCAAAACGTCTTCTAAGTATACTTGGTACATGGGAATCGTTTTGTAATTTTCCATAAATTGTATCAACTTTTCTGTCAGTGGTTTGCAAACAGCACAGGTCTTAGTTTTGGCAATTAGAATCATTAAATCTTGATTTACTATATTATTAAATTCTTCATAGTTTTGTATTGTATTCATTGGTTCACCTCTTTAAACAAGTTAATTATACAATAAAAGTAAAAAAAACTTATATAATCTGTTTTTTTAATTTTAAAATTGGTATAATTTAAAATAAACATAATATAAAAGGAGAATTTTTACATGAACGTTGATATTTTAGCAGAAGAAAAAAAATTATTAACTAGAAACAAGTGGACATATAGTTTAGGCGGAATAGGTCGTGATATGATTTATACATTAGTCGCAACCTTTTTTATTACCTATATTCAGTTTTCAGGTTTAAACCTTACTGCAGGTCAGTTTTCTGTTATTGGGATTTTATTGGTGGTAGGAAGAGTTTGGGATGGTATCAATGATCCAATAATGGGTGGTATTGTTGATAATACAAGATCTAGATGGGGTAAATTTAAACCTTGGATTATGAGTGGTGCTATTTTAACTGGGATTGCAGTTATATTAATGTTTAATTACCGACCTGGTGGATGGAATTTTGTTATTTTCTTTGGAGTAATCTATTTCTTCTGGGAAATTGCGTTTACCTTAAATGATATTCCTTATTGGTCATTATTGCCAAATTTAGCTTCTGGGAAAAAGAACCGCGATCAAATTACTATGATGGTGGTTGTATTTGCTGGTGTAGGAGCTTTTCTTGCTAATGCTATTGTTAGTTTTACAACAGTAGGAAACGCAGTTAGAGGCTATTCTGTGATTTCTATCACGTTTGTAA
>CAZSVN010000037.1:6746-10169 GCA_964610285.1 uncultured Candidatus Izemoplasmatales bacterium | reverse complement strand
AAAAATAAAATTATTTTTTAAAAATCTTGGACCTAATATCCAAGGACTTATCAAAAAAGGAACTGAATTAAAGCAAAATAAACCAAGAAAATATTTTGAAATTGCTTCAAAAGTATGTTTTGGATTATTATTACTGTTTGGATTACTATTACCGCTCTTTGTAGCAACGAACTCAATTACAACCGTTAAGGTTAATGTGTTTGACATGCCAGTTGGTTGGCTGATCTTTATCGTATTTTTAGTTCTTCCTTTTGAATTTTTAGTTGCTGCATTACGCGAGAAGGAAGCACTTGCAAATAGATTATTTAAAGTTCATACTATTTTAGCAACGATTATATTTTTGTTTATCATTTTAAGTTGGATTTCGGTTTCTTCGGATGACTTAATCGCAAATGTTGCTATCGGATTTGGATTCATTATCGTATTCATAGCTTTTGTTACAATGATACTGTTAACATGGAAACCTGATATTATCTTGAATCTAATCTACAAAGTGTTTAAAGTCCCAGAAGTTAAAGAGGTAGAATACGTACAAGAGCCCTCTGCTGAATAACTCGCCATCAAAATAAATATGACTTCAGAAATTCTGAAGTCATTTTTTTTTGCATAAAAATCTTGTGTTCCCTTAGTCGTACAATCTTGGAACTCTCTTTGATACATTACATAATATTTCATATGGAATGGTCTTAAGAGCTCTGCACATATCTTCTAAAGGCTTGTTTAAACCGAACACTTCTACTTTTTCGCCCTCAGCAATCTCTACATTGCCGATATCGACCATTATAGCATCCATACAAACTCTGCCTACTACCGGTAATACATTGTTCTTATAGAGCAAATAATCGTTATTTGACAATAAGCGATTATATCCATCTGCATACCCAATCGCAATTGTCGCTATACGAGTTTGCTTTTTTGCTACAAAGGTTCTTCCATAGCTAACACTATCACCAGGGTTTAGTAGCCTGGTGCTCATCACGGTCGAACATAACTCCATTACTGGAAGAAAGTCTTCGACAGTTCTATCATGAGGATACCCATAGAGTCCTATTCCAAAACGCACCATATCCAAATACGTATTTGGATGGCTGATTAATGCCCCTGTATTCGCTGCGTGTTTGATTCCAGGATTGATGCCCGCTGCTACTACACTATCTATCAATTGTGTAAATAACGAGTATTGACGTTGACAAAACTCTTTTTGAACTTCATCGCTATTTGCAAAATGAGTATAGATTCCTTCTAATTTTAAATTCTTCAACAAAACAATGTCTTGGATATCATGCACGACTTGATATAAATCGCGAGGATCATGAAGGTATAGTCCAAAACGACTCATTCCCGTATCGATATTGATATGAATCCGCAATGGTTCCTTACATGCACTTAATTCTTTTGCATATTCCAACGAATACACTGTTTGAATCAAATCATATTTGGATAAATAACAATGATTAATGGGATTGGTTCTTCCAAAAATTAAAATATTACCAGAAATTCCGTGTTCTCTAAGTTCTATCGCTTCTGCTAAACAAGCTACAGCGAAGTATTCACAGCCACTTGCTTCTAATCTTCTTGCACATTTCACACTTCCATGCCCATAAGCATCTGCTTTCACAACCGCCATAACCAACGAATCTCCTACTAATTTCTTAGCTTGATTGTAATTGTATACAAGATTATCCAAATGTATTTTTGCAACACTTCTATCAATTTCCATTAGAGCTCTCCTATATCTTTAAGACTGTAATACCACCTAAATATGGAACCAAAACATCTGGGACTAACACAGACCCATCCTTTTGTTGATTTTGTTCTAAAATTGCTGGTAATAACCTTGAAGTTGCGAGTCCTGAACCATTTAATGTATGGCAATATTCCACTTCGCCTTCATTATTACGATATCGAATCATTCCTCTTCTTGCTTGGAACGCTCTGGAATTGGATACCGAAGATACTTCTTTATAAATGCCGATACTCGGTAACCAAACTTCAATATCAAGGGTTCTAGCCATTGCAAATGACACATCACCCGCTGCGAGTTTGGACACTTGATAATGAAGCCCTAATTGTTTCATTAGGCTTTCTGCTTTTCTCATCAATTCGTCAAATGCTTCGTCACTACCTTCTTTGGTAGTAAATTGAACCATTTCAACTTTATTGAATTGGTACCCTCGAATCATTCCACGCTCTTCTGAACGATAACTACCCGCTTCTTTTCGGTAACATGGTGTATATCCAAAATATTTGCGAGGAAGATCTTCTAGTTTTAATATTTCATTTCGATGTAAGTTAATCAATGCAGTTTCCGCTGTAGGTAGAATAAACTTCCGAGGTTCTTCCCCTTCTAACCAAAATACTTCATCTTGAAATTTAGGGAATTGTCCTGCCGTTAAACCACTTTCAAAATTTAGAATATGAGGCATTAACATAAACTCATAGCCATCTTTTAAATGTTCATCGATAAAGAAATTTAACAAAGCCCATTCTAGTCTAGCACCTAGATTTGAATAAATCCAAGTTCCCTTACCACTGATTTTCGCCGCTCTTTCATAATCAATTAATTTTAGGCTGGTTGCTAGTTCTACATGATCTTTGATTGGAAACTCAAATACTGGTTTTTCCTTATTTATAGAAATAACCTCATTATTTTCCTTGTCTCCATCTAATAAATCTGCATCCGGAATATTTGGTATTTTATATAGGAAATTTTCAATTTTTTGTTCTGTGATTCTTAGTGTTTCTTCATCCATAACAATTGCATCTTTTATCTCATCAATTTCTTTAAACAATTCAGTTGTATCTCTTTTTTCACGCTTAAAAAGACCAACAGACTTGGATAGTTTATTTCGTTTTGCGCGAATATCTTCAATCTTAGAGAGCAAGGAACTTCTCAATTCTTTTAGTTCAAGATATTCTGTAAAATCTACAACAAACCCGCGTTTTTGTAACGCCGCTTTTACTTCATCTGGATTACTTATAATCCGCTTTTCATCAATCATGCAAATCACACCCCTTTTATAAAAAAAGTCCTCTACAGAGTAAAGGACGAAATCAACCGTGGTACCACCTTAGTTCTAGAACACTAGCACTTAACCCTTTAACGCAGGTGTACGGAGACGATGAATCTCACTCCAAGGTAGATAGAATAAGCAATGTATTAGTTCTCACCAGCCACTAACTCTCTTCAAAAATTATCTTATTCATTGGTCTTTTCAATGTATTATTATATCAATAGTATTATATTTAATATTAAGCGCTATGTCAAGCCGTAATGTAAAGATATTAGCTATTTTGATAAAATAAAAACAATAAATCCAATTTTCGCACTTATTGTTTCATTCATTTGTATTTTTTCTTTATTGATTTATTTTGATATCTTTGATTACAAAGGCAACTGGGAAAATATAGTCATCCGCAGAG
>CAZSVN010000037.1:4012-6666 GCA_964610285.1 uncultured Candidatus Izemoplasmatales bacterium | reverse complement strand
AGAGCCTCCAAAGTTACCACCTATTGCCAAATTAATAATCAAGTAAAAAAGTTGATTTTTGTAAAGAATTTTAGAGAAGTTATCTCTTTATCTAATTGTATTGTGGTATCAAAAAACCTTCTTGTTTGTCTACCAGTTCGTGCTTAAACCCGCTATACTTTGAAGTGATATAGTGTGAAAACATCAATACAGGTCTCCAACCTAATACGTTTCTGACGCTTACTAAAACGTTATGAATAACAGTATATTATATAGAAAAGCGTTTTACTAGTAAATTAGCATTCTATTAATTCTCTATTTATGCTTAAAAAAAAGACTCTAAAAAGAGACTTTTTTACATATTATTTTTTAGGATAATGCATTCTTTACCGCGAGTAAAATTACTTTTGAACTATAGGTCGCTCCGGCGATAGCATCTACTTGTAATGATTGAGCCAAAATAATAGAATCGACAATGGTTTCAGCGTCACTACCTTGTCCATTATGATGCTCGACTATTGTAATCGAAGTGATCTCATGATTGATCACATCTACTGTTACAATCGCAGTTACCACTGTCGTTTTATACTCTCCATAATATTGTCCATCGTCAATAGTAGATAAATCGACATCTTGGATTGTTATCCTGCTTAATTGATCCAATTCATCTGTAATCTGAACGACAAAATATGTAATTCCCGCACCAAGCAGTACCACAATTACGAAAACAATTAACCCAATTTTCTTTAGTTTGCTCATAATATCACCAAACTGATTATAGTATACATGATTGATTTATACAATAAGCAAAGAGTAATTACTTATGCTTGTTTTGATAAAGTATCAGCGTTTTTTTGATTCGCTACATCTAAATTACGAAGCCAATGTCCTTTTTTATACCTAGCAAGAGCAAATCCCATTTTTGGAATTTCGAGTAGTTGAACAATTAAAAACAACATCGTAGTAGGTAAATTGGTTAATCTGGATAATAAAAATGCTGTTGGAACTTGTACTATCCACACATAGCCAGAATCCATTAAAAATGTAGATTTTGTATCTCCTCCAGCACGCAATGTAAAATACATGGATACGTTGAAAGCTAAAACAGGGATGATGAATGCATTGACCCTAATATTGAATTTTGCAATTCGAATGGCTTCTTCTGATATGTCATAAATTCCTAAAATAAAGAAACTTAGCCCAAACAATAACACACCCATAAAAGCGGAAAACATCATTGAAGCAAATATTAGTTTCTTAGAGTTATCATGCGCTAATTTAAGATTATTTTCTCCTAATGTATTTCCAACCATTACTGCTATACCAGTGGATATACCACCGAAAATAACAAATACCAGTTGTGAAATAGCACTCGTAGCACTAACTGCAGATAAAGATGCATCCCCTCTAGTAGAATATGCTTCAAAAAATACCGTCTGTCCCGTAGACCACAATACCTCATTTAACATCAGAGGAATCGCCATGATAATAATTGCTTTTAATACAAAGCGTTCAATTTTAAATAAATCTTTAAACGTGGTGCGAAACGCTTCTCCACGTTTGTACAATAAGACAATTAATAACCCAAATTCAATAAATCGAGATATCAGTGTTGCAATAGCTGCCCCTTCTACTCCTAATTTTGAAAATCCTAAATTCCCAAATATTAGTAAATAATTTAGAAAGGTATTGGTTAAAATAGCCACAATAGATATTTTTAGTAGTGGTTTTGTGATTCCTGTCTCGCGAAACGTAAACGAAATCGCTACTGAGATAGCCCAAGGGAAGGTACTCCATTTGATAATGTTTAGGTACTTCAATCCATCTCGAATTGTGATTGGGTTTTCGGTAAATAAACCGATGAGTTTTTCTCCAAAAACCGATAGTATTACAAAAGCTATCAACGCTAAGAATAATGCAACAATTACCTTAAAACGAAATGTTTGTTTTAACTTATCATACTGTTTCGCACCAAAATACTGAGCAGAGAAAACCCCAGCTCCACCTAAAGCGCCAAAAATAACTAAAATAACAATAAAATAAAGCTGATTCACTGAAGAAACAGATCCCAGTGCAATATCACCTAATGACCCAACCATAATGTTATCTACGAGCTGTAAGGATGACGTAATAAGCTGTTGGACAACAATAGGAAGCGTAATCATGATTAACTTTTTATAAAACGATTTGTCCCCAATAAATCTCTTCATAAATACCCTCTACTTTACAAGTCTTAATTATAATATATTACTAAATTATTAGCAAACAAAATAAAAAAAAAGCACAATAAATTGTGCTTAATATTGAAAGCCTTTTTCGCCTTTTTCCCAGTAATTGGATTCCAAACGAATATGAACTCCTCGTTCTGAAAGGAACCGGAAAAAGGTTTCTTCTAATTTTGTGTCAATGATGGACCTCGAAAATACAATTGAGGTATTTCCTTTAAAGGAATTGATCGCTACAGCGTGCTTTAGTCCAGAGCCCATGTAAAATGAGAAGGACTCCACGTGTTCTTCCATCGTTTTTGGAACTTGAACCATTCCAAAGTTTGATATGGTAACAGTTGTTGGCTTTCTACCAAATGCATAATACCCAACTTTAAATAGAAAATACTTAATTGGAAGGGGAATTAAACGAATAAATTGATTAATCGAAAGTGATAATAACAAAAAGGA
>CAZSVN010000037.1:0-4002 GCA_964610285.1 uncultured Candidatus Izemoplasmatales bacterium | reverse complement strand
TTTTCTTTTGAATGGTACAAATCGTATCCAATTTGCTTTGGATTTTTTCTTCGGTATTTTCTGTTTGAAAATCTAATTTTACTTTATCCAAAATGTCATTAAAATCCGGAATGGCTGATTTCATTTGATAACTCACATGAAAATATAAAGAAAAATTACTGAGTGTTTGCGATTGGTAGATTTTTCTAAGATTCACAGGAACACAGATATTGACAGGGAATTTTTTTAATTTTTTCTTGTTTCCGTTAATAATAACAGAATAAATTAGTAGAGCCACTATATATTCTGTCATACTTGCTTGTGATGCTTTCACTAATCCAATAAACTCCTTTGACTTCATGAAGGAATTGATGATCCCACTTCCATATTTACGAAACATTTTCGGTTTATAAAAATATGCTTTTGGAACTTGTGGTGGGTTTAATCCTCCACCATGGTAATTTTTTTGGTATCCATCCTCTAATTCTAAGGGATTAACAGGGTCTTTTACTTGAAGAATCAACCCTTCTGAAGTAAGTGATTTCCCTAATAACTGCAAATAATGATAGATCACTGCATTCAAAAACTGGATAGCTCCTCCACCATCAGTTAAAGAATGGTTGATTTCTAATGAAATTCGATTTTGGTAGTATTGAAATTGAAACCAATAGGAATTATTAAAATGTTCTTTTATTTTTTTGCATACAAAAGGGGATTCTGGTTCTAAAACTGGAGGTTTTAAGTTTTCTTCTAAATAATACCAAAAAAAGCCTCGTTTGATTTTTACAAAAAATGATGGAAATCGTTTTTTGGAATCTAAGATTGCTTGATGCAATACATCGGGGTTAATTTCCTCATATAGAGTAGCAGAAACACGGAATACATAGCTAAAACGCTCCGATGTTAATATCGGATAAATTTTCGCAGCGTTATCCAATTTGTACCATTTCAATTCCAAATCTTTTTCCATAATTACGTCCCTTTTAATATAGTATACCATTTTTTTGTTGAAAACATCTTCCTAAATTGTCTTTAAGAAGATGTTGTATTTATTACGAAATAGGTTTAATAACCCACAAATAGATCGTGCTTGATATGGTCAAGCGTAATTCCTTGTTCTGTTAACAACGTACGAATCCCATTTACAAACCCTGGGCTACCAGAAATATAGTAATATACTGTATTTTGATATTTTTTCGCATTATCAATGATTAGTTTTTGGGTTGGTTCAATATCAGCTGCATACTCGATTTCAAGATTTGATAACTGTTCCAATTCATCCTTAAATGGATAGCATTTTTCTAGTTCTGAATAGATCAATACATCATGTCTTTGTGACATGCGACATTGATTGGATAGTAACATAGAGCGAATTGGTGTGATTCCAATTCCACCAGCGATGAATACAGCGTTATAATCTTCTTCTAACACAAACTTCCCTTTAGGCTCAGATACAGATATTTCGTCTCCTACGGACATTGTTTTTAATGCTTCTTTGTAGTCACTGCACTCCCCAACAATACGAGTAGCTACTCGTATGAATCCTTCGTCATTGGTCGATGCAATGCTAAATGCTCTTGATGACCTACCTGCTATATCTTTATTCGCAATTTCAAACAGGCAAAACTGACCCTCTTTAAAAACATATCCCTCTGGCTTTTGAAAATCGAAACAATAGTACTCGTTTTCAAGATGCTCACTATGGATTAAATTCATTTTGTACGTTGATGTTTCACTCACGGTATCACCTCTTCTAATATTATACAATATTGCTATTTAAAAATACAATTAATATGGTAAACTATTGAAATTTATTCTTATTGTTTAAGGTTTAGCTGATAATACTCCATCGCCGATGCTTCTACAAATCCTATAGAGCGATATAAGTTAAAAGCGGTATTATTAATGGAATCTACTTGTAATATGGCTTCCTTCATCCTAGCATCATGTAATATAGTTAACGCTGCTTGAAGACTCTCTTTTCCCAAACCTTGACCACGGTGTTGTGGATAGATAAAAAAGCCATAAATCCAGCCGACTTCTCCAATACAATGCAAATGAATTTTACCGACCGGCACTCCATCTTGCTTGATTAGATAGACCACGACTCCTCGAAGTTCTTCCTCTTCTGGAAGAAGCGTTTGAACTTCGATTTCTTCACCTTCATTTTCCAAGATAGGATTTTGTTCAAATATCTTATTTTGATGATGAATCTCTAAAGCATCTTGGTTGGTTGCTTTTTCCAATACCAATCGATTTCCTTTTGGAAGCTGAGATGCTGTTTCATCAAAGGTATACACCATCTCATATTCGATTCGAGATAGTTTCGCACCTGTTTGTTTGATGCATTCAATTCCAGCTTTTGATTTGGAATCTGTTAAGAATAATGCGATATCTTCTTTCCGGTTCTGTATCTCTTTTAAAGTTACTTGATATAAATGTTGAAATACACCCAGATTTCGATAATTCGGATCCACCATTCCATTTAGTTCCAATGGTGAATTTCCAAATTTACAGATACCAAGGTATCCAATTAATTTCGAGTCTTGATAACAAAAAAACTCATTGGATGAGTCTGATTCAGCAATATATTTTTTCGCCAAAGCGTCCGCTAATTTGTATTCCAATTCTAGTTTTAAAGTGATGTCTTCAAAATCCATACAAACCTGTTCCAAAGCTTTGATCCTTAATACATCCTCTTTATTTAAAAAATGTTTTTTTGTATATTGAAATGAGTTATCCATAATAGCCTCTTTACCTTGAATTCTAATATCATTATATCGTATTTTTGGCAAATAAAAAAGCACTTCTCAGTGCATTTTTTATGTTTCGTATATATAAAATATAAAAGGGGAATGAAGAAAATTTGTTTTACACACATAGTATAGTTCTATAACGTGAAGATATTATGACACAATTATGTAAATTATGTGAATGTTTATTTTGTTGTTATTTTCAAAAAAAAGAAGACTTTTGTAAGCCTTCTTAGTTATAATTTATTTTAAAAAGTGTATCTTCTACTTACCAGCGAATACAGGCAAATAGTTACTTGCTACATCTAAGTATGAAAAATCAAAGAAATGTGTGCTCCAACCTAAGAATTCAATATAGTAATCGATATCATCAAATTGTTCAGACGTTGCTACCCCGATACTAGAGTAATAATAATCGGATCCATTTGTATGCACTAAATTTCTTGTTACAACTTGATCATCATAAGCATATATAGTATCCAGCTTATACTGATTGGCTGAGCCAAATAATCTTCCGATGGTTCCAGCATTTCCATTCACAAATCCCGTTGCAAAACTACTAATTATTTCATCTGAGGTAGAACCAACTAAGCCACCCATTGTTCCAGCTGATGATTGAACATTACCTGTTGCAAATGAATGTTTAATTATGGATCCTCCAGTAGTCCCTACCAAACCACCAATTCTACTATAATAATCTGCGGTAGTATTGATATTGCCAGTTGCGTAGCTATTTACGATATAACTTGCATCACTTGAGCCGCCATTAGAAGTCATTCCAGCTAATCCTCCAACAAATACAGTTGATGGATTAATTAATGCAATTGTAATGTTTCCTGTTGCGTAAGAATTTCTAATATCTTCATATGATTTATATCCGACAAGCCCACCAACATACATTCCAATTGTTCTTGTAGAGTCGGTTACTACAGCCGAAATAGTGGTATCTGCGTTTGATGTTATGATATCACCACGTTGTTCGCCTGCTAATCCACCAATATAACTATTGCTAACACCATCAACGGTTATGGATGAATTGGTTACTTGTACATTATAAACTAGACGCAGTTGTTTTCCTGCTAGGGCTCCAACATATAACGTATTATCTATCGTAGATACAACGTTAATGTTCATATTCTCAACCGTTAAGTCTGCGATAAATGCACTTGAGTATCCAAATAATCCAATATAGTAATGTTTACCTGCGACATCAAGAGATTGATTAATCGTCACATTTGAAACGGTATACCCATTCCCATTAAATCCACCT
>CAZSVN010000036.1:0-10182 GCA_964610285.1 uncultured Candidatus Izemoplasmatales bacterium | reverse complement strand
GGGATGAAATGGAAGAATATAAATTACATAAAAACATTCTATGTATCGACTTGAAAAGTTTCTATGCATCGGTAGAATGCGCTATTTCTGGCCTAGATCCCTTCAAAACAGCTTTGGTAGTTGCGGACAAAGAAAGAGGGGGCGGATCCATTGTTTTGGCCGTATCTCCTTACTTAAAACAGTTCGGAGTTCCCAACAGATGTAGGGTGTATGAATTACCTAAAAATATCGATATAATATACCGTAAACCGAAGATGGAAAGATATCTTGAATATTCCACAAAAATTATTGAAATATATTTAAGGTTCGTTTCAGAAGATGATGTTTATGTATATTCAGTAGACGAGGTTTTTATTGATTTCACCGAATACAGAAACTACTATAAAATGACCGACTATGAGTTTGCAAGAATGATTTTAGACACCATTTATAAAGAAACAAAAATATACGCTACTTGTGGTATTGGACCAAATATGTTAATCGCTAAATTAGCATTGGATATTGAATCAAAACATTCGCCAGATTTCATAGCGCAATGGACTTATGAAGATATACCAACCAAACTGTGGCCAGTTACACCAATATCGAAAATGTGGGGTATTGGTAGAAACATGGAACGAAATTTGAATGAGTTGGGTATCTATAAAATTGGTGATTTAGCAAAATATGATTTAAAGAAATTAAAGAAAAAATTTGGAGTTATCGGTGAAGAATTGTATTATCATACTCATGGCGTTGATATGAGTTTAATACAAGAAAAAATGCATATCAAACCTACAAGTAAAAGCTATGGTATTGGACAAACGTTATTTCAAGATTATTTTAAACCAGAAATATACCAAATTATTAGAGAAATGGTAGATGATGTCTGTCGAAGATTGCGATTGGGAAAAAGAATGGCTCAAACCGTTCATTTTGGATTAGCCTATAGCAAGGAAATAGGTGGCGGATTTGCTAGACAAGTTAAATTACCTCAACCATCTCAAAATGAATCACATATTTATAGAGCTTGTTTAATGATTATGGATAAGTTTTATGATAATTCGCCAATTAGAGTTGTGCGAATAGCGGTAACGAACTTTGTTGATAAAAAAGGATATCAAGTTAGTTTATTTGAAGATGTTAATCAAGTTATGAAAGAGCATGCTGTATTCGCTGCGATGGACGAAATCAAAGAAAAATATGGTAAAAATATTGTAAACAGAGCTTCTAGCGAATTGGATTCTTCTACTATTAAGGCTAGAAATGAAATGATAGGTGGCCATCATGCTTAGCGTCTATCGTGATCGAGGAATCATTAAATGGTCTGCATTTGATGCGTTAAATGGTTTTAATTCCATGTTAAAAGAAATGAAAAGACGATTAGGAAAAATAGATAAACCAATTTTAAGCGAAGATGATTTCAATGATATGAATCTCAAAATCCAAGCAGCAATTCTAGATGACTTAGAAATTGCGATAACGTATTATGAAGGTGGATATTCCAAAACAACTTTTGGAAAAATCAAACAATTGGATTTTAACAACAAAGAAATCATTTTATCTACAAAAGAAAGAATTTCTGCGTTTGATGTGTTAACAATTGATACGCTATAATTTTTATGAAAGACTATAAGTGTGATAAAATAAATATATAATGCAAATAAACGGAGAAGAAAATATTTAATAAGGGTGTGGTTTTAATGATAGTAGAAAAAGCTTATGCAAAAGTGAATTTATTTATAAATGTAATAGGTGCAAGAAGAGATGGATATCATGATTTAGAAATGATAAACGCTAAAGTTGATCTGTTTGACACCATTACGATTGAAGAGTTGGATTCGCCAGGGCTGGTAATAATCAAATCAAATGACCTATTCCTTTCAAACCAAAACAATTTAGTGATTGAATCAGCTAGGTATATGATTCATCAATATATACCAGATAAGGGGGTTACAGTAACCATTCAAAAAATAATTCCTTTTGGTGCGGGCTTGGCTGGAAATTCTGTCGATGCCGCAGCAATCATAAGAGGAATCAATATGATATTTGATTTAAAGTTGTCTTTGGAAGAAATGCAACAAATAGGTGTAAAATTCGGAGCGGATATACCTTATTGTTTAATCGATAAGCCTGCATTTGTTGAAGGAATTGGTGATATTGTTACACCGTTTGAATTTGATTTTTCATCCTGCAAAGTATTGTTGGTTAATCCTAGAGAATATATATCAACAGAAGACATTTTTACTTTGGGAGATAGACATGGTTTTGATAACGTTGATATCAAAAAAATAAAGAAAGCAATTCAAAAAAAAGACACCAAAGAGTTTATTAAAAACATTCACAATTCTCTTCAAATAATAGCGATTAATAATAATAAAAAAGTAAAAGAAACATTTGAGCATATAAAAGGTGAACTTGGAGAAGAGGGATTGACTATGACAGGGTCGGGATCAACCTTCATTAAGATTATTCAAGGCGACGATTCCCAAGCCAAACGCTTTGTAGAAGCCAATAAAAACAAATATTTCACAAATATATACAATTTTTTATAGAATTTTCATGTAACCCATTGAAAAGGTAAATTTATTCATGATATAATCATTTAAAGAGGTGGTAGTGTGAATATTACAGAAGTACGCGCAAAAAGAATTGACGGAGATAATCGTTTAGTGGGAATAGCTGCCATTACAATTGACAATTGCTTCGTTGTACACGAGTTGCGGATCATTGAGGGGAAAAATGGTCTTTTTGTAGCTATGCCGAGTCGAAAAATGCCAAATGGTGATTATAAGGATGTTGCACATCCAATTAATAGTGAGACAAGAGCAATGATAGAAAAGATAGTATTAGAAACCTTTAATCAACTTCCAGAATCAAATACCGAAGTAAGCACTGACTAAAGTTAGTGCTTTTTTATTTGGCTTATTTGTTGTATAATATGGGTGGACAAAATACAATCATTCATTCTTCATTAAGAAAGGATATAATAAATTAATTTTTATTATAAAAAGGTAAACTAATGGCTGTTTTTCATGGTTCGAAAGTTAGAATATTTTCTTTAAGTTCCAATCTGCAATTATCAGAAGAAATTGCTGATTATATTGGAATTCCATTAAGCGGTTGTGAAGTATCACGTTTCGCAGATGGGGAAATCAATGTAAACATTCCCGAAACCGTAAGAGGGCATAAAGTTTTCGTTATTCAATCAACTTGTAATCCTGTGAATGAACATATTATGGAACTTTTGATTATGATTGATGCTTTAAAAAGAGCTTCTGCAAGAGAAATCAATGTTTTGATACCCTATTATGGATATTCAAGACAAGACAGAAAAGCCAAATCAAGACAACCAATTTCTGCAAAATTAGTAGCGGATCTATTACAAACAGCTGGGGCAACAAGGGTTGTAGCTATGGACTTGCATGCAGGGCAAATTCAAGGGTTCTTCAATATTCCAATTGATAACTTTAGAGCAATGCCAATTATTGCAAAATATTTAAAAGAAAAACATTTAGAAGATATCTGCGTAGTATCTCCAGATCACGGCGGAGCTGGTAGAGCTAGAGACTTAGGAGATGTACTGAACGCTCCTATAGCGATTATTGATAAAATGAGACCAAAGCCAAATGTAGCAGCTGTAAAAAATATTATTGGGGATGTTGCAAATCAAAACTGTATTATAATTGATGATATTATTGATACCGCTGGTTCAATAGCGGCCGCAGCTAGAGCATTGAAAGACGCTGGAGCGAAAAAAATATTTGTATGTTGTACGCATCCGCTGTTATCAGGAGATGCTGTACAAAAATTATACGAAGCGCCTATTGAAGAAGTAATTTGTACCAATACAATTCAATTACCAGAAGAAAAGAAGATGAGTAAAATTATTCAATTATCAGTAGCGGAATTATTAGGCCCAGGAATTATTAATATTATTGATGACCAAGGAGTTTCAACGCTATTTAGATAAGCATCTTTACAAAATGATAGATTATGATATAATAAAATAAATTGAGGACCGGAGAAGTAAGATATATTTTTTGTTGAAGCGATTAAGGAACGGTGGGAGCCTTATACAAAGCATATCCGAATAACACCGTAAGAGGCAGAAGAATAAAGTAGAACTGCCCGTATATCTGCGTTAAAGATTTGAGTGCTGGGTGATATTCCAGAATTAAGGTGGTACCGCGATTACATCGTCCTTTTTTAGGGCGATTTTTTATTTTAGGAGGATTTTTATGTTTGAAGAATTAAAGAAATTACATCAATTAGATAAGCCTGTGGAATCCTCTAGATATCATAAACCTTATGTAGATGGCCAAACTGATTATTTTATAGGCATCACTACTCCGGAATTAAGGAAGATATCAAAAGTTTGGCATAAAACGATATCTAATAAGGATTTAAAGACATTAATTACTAATACCATTCATGAATACAGGCTACTGAGCTTAATCATCTTAAATGACAAAATGTTAAAAGCAAATCTAGAAGAGCAAAAAGTAATCGTAGAATTTTATCTAGATCATTTAGCTCACATTAATAATTGGGATTTGGTTGATGTGTCCGCATACTCTATATTAGGAAAATATTTATATAATATTGGGGATTACAGCTTATTATACGAATTCTCAGAATCAACCGATTTGTGGATCAAGAGAATTAGTATTGTTGCTACAAACTACTTAATCAGACAAAATGAATTTTCGGTTACATTAGATATTGTGGATCACCTGTTAGAAGATAAACACGATTTAATCCATAAAGCCAATGGATGGATGTTACGTAATATAGGCGATAAAGATAGAGATTTGCTCACAGAGTATCTATATGTGCATTATAATAAAATACCTAGAACAACACTTCGATATGCAATTGAACATTATCCAGAAAAACAAAGAAAAGCCATGTTAAAGGGGGAATTTTAATGGAGACAACAATAAAGGCATTATACAATAAGCCGCAAGAATTTAACGAATTAGAGGTAACGCTTAAAGGATGGATTAGAAATAATCGTGACCAAAAAGCGTTTGGTTTTATTGATTTACACGATGGGACTTGTTTTGAGACGGTTCAAGGAGTATATGAAAGCGGATTGCTTGAAAACTATAAAGACGTTGCTAAATTTAGAGTTGGATCTTCCATAGAAGTTGTTGGAAAAGTGGTATTAACTCCCAATTCAAAACAACCGTTTGAAGTCAAAGCAATTCAAATATTATTAATTGGCGACAGCTTAGAAGACTACCCAATACAACCAAAAAGACATACGAGAGAGTTTTTAAGAGAAAACGCTCATTTAAGAATGAGAACGAATTTATTTAATGCAACATTTAGAGTTCGTTCCGTAGTTTCACATGCAATTCATAAATTTTTCCAAGACCGTAATTTTATTTATCTTCACGCACCAATTATTACTTCTTCTGATGCAGAAGGAGCTGGAGAAATGTTTCAAGTTACGACTTTAGATTTGGAAGACACTAAAAAAGTTGATTATTCCAAAGACTTTTTCTCTAAAAAGGCTAACTTAAGTGTTAGTGGCCAATTGCAAGCGGAAGCATATGCATTAGCGTTTAAAGATGTATATACATTCGGCCCAACTTTTAGAGCAGAAAACTCCAATACCAAAGTACATGCATCTGAATTTTGGATGGTGGAACCAGAAATTGCATTCGCTGATTTAGAAGATGATATGAAATTAGCAGAAGATATGTTAAAATACATCATTCAAGATGTGTTTGAACGATGCCCTTCTGAAATGGATTTCTTTGATCGTTTCGTAGAAAAGGGTTTGATTCAAAAACTTAAGAAATTATTGAACAGTAAATTTGAGGTAGCGACCCACAAAGAAGCCATTGATATTTTACTAAAACACGCGGATCAATTTGAAAACAAACCACTTCAAGGAGAAGATTTAGCAACAGAACATGAAAAATTTTTAACAAAACACTTTGATGGTCCAGTATTTATAATTGATTGGCCAAAAGACATTAAAGCTTTTTATATGAGATTGAATGATGATCAAAAAACAGTTGCGGCTATGGATTTATTAGTGCCTAAAGCAGGAGAACTCATCGGTGGATCTCAAAGAGAAGAACGATTGGATATGCTTGAAAAAAGAATTCAAGAATTAGGCATTAATGATAAAGACTTATGGTGGTACAAAGACCTTAGAAAATACGGTGGTTGTAAACATGCTGGATTTGGTCTTGGTTTAGAAAGAATGGTTATGTACATTACTGGAGTAGATAATATTAGAGATGTTTTACCATTCCCTAGAACACCGAAAAATTGTGAATTTTAAAGGATGAAACTATGAAAAAAATATTATTAATTTTTATTACTTTGATTGTTGTAACATTGGTTTCTTGTGGTGAAGATGCAACAACATTAGCGCCTACAACAACAAATCAAACAACTACTTCTCTGACACAATATATTATGACGTTGGAAAACGAATACAATATTTCTTTATTTGTAACAGAGGATCTTACAACGTCGATGAACATTAATTTCGAAATGCCTATCGACACAACTGCTTATGTGGAATATTCTGTTTTGGGAACAGATTTTGCTCTTCAGCAAGAGGCTGACCAAAAAATTAGATATTTCAATGATGATCCAGTTTACTTGTATGAAGCAACTATGGATAATTTAACTCCTGGGACAACATATGAATACAGGGTACACAATGAAGATAATTCACTAGTGAGTGAATATTATACATTTAAAACAATGCTTGATACGGATACTTCACACACATTCATGTACCTTGCTGACCCTCAAGAAAATGCGGAATTTGGATATATGGCCTACGCATCTGCTGTATATAACGCTATGGATACTGCAGATATAAATTTTGATTTAGTAATGTCACCTGGGGATTTAGTACAGGATAATGATATTAAATCTGAATGGGATTGGTTTTTTCAGTATTCATCCTTATTTTGTACAAGTATACCTATTGCAGCTACTCTTGGAAATCATGAGATGAAAGATTTAGATGATGTAGATATTAATTCTATGGAATTTGATGGATATTTGAATTTGCCAAATAACGGTCCAGTATATAATGTTTTTGATGAAATTTCTGGGGATTTAAGAACTTCTAATTTCGATGATGGAAAAACATATAGCTTTGATTATGGATTGGCTCATATTGTATCAATCAACACTGAAGTATATTGCGATGGAACCACTTCTTGTTCGTCTTATGATCAAGAAAATGGAGATATTCTTAATGCGTGGTTACGAAATGATTTGGACAATTCCGATTCACTTTGGACAATTGTATTACTTCATAGAGGACCATATAGTTTATCCTATGATACAACGTCTGTAAGAGATAATTTATCACCAATATTCGATGATTATGATGTTGATTTAGTCCTTTCTGGTCATGATCATCAATATTCTAGAGCAATATATTCTGATGATGAGCTAATTACGTTTGCAAGATCAGACGATTATACATTGGGAACAATTAGTTTAATTGCAGAAGATATCAATAATTTAGATTTTAATCATTATTCCAGTTCAAATGGAGTAACCTATCTAACACCAAATACTACATCAACAAAGTTTTATGGCGGATCTAAATCATCCGGAATTGATGTAAACTACGGATTTCAAGATAGTTATCCAGTTATCCCATTTATCACAATTACGGCAGATTCTATTTTAGTTACATCCTATGTCATGATGAAAGATTCAGCATTTGATATAGTTATAAACGAAGTAGATGTATTAGAAGAATTTACTATTACAAAATAAAAAAAATATCGGGCTCAATTTCGAGCCCGATTATTTTATAACATCATTTATTTTGTTGCCTTAGGATCTTTTAATGATTCTATCAATCCAGTTGATAAACCTACTAAACCTTGTAATTCACTAGGAATGATAATCTTAGTAGCTTGTCCTTGAGCAATAACTTCCATAGATTTGTAAGCCTCTAACGTTAATACTGCGTGATCTGCTTTTGCAGCTTTAACCAATTCGATTCCGGTTGCAGTTGCTTTTTGAACAGTCAAAATCGCTTGTGCACGACCTTCAGCTTCTCTAATTGCAGCTTCTTTTTGACCTTCAGCTTTTCTAATTGCAGCTTCTTTTGCACCTTCAGCATCAAGCATAATAGCAGCTTTTCTACCTTCAGCTAATAGAATAGATTCCCTACGTTCACGTTCTGCACGCATTTGTTTTTCCATTGCTTCGCGGATTACTTGAGGCGGAATAATGTTTTTAAGTTCAACGCGGTTGATCTTAATTCCCCAAGGGTCAGTTGCTTCATCTAAGATTCTTCTCATTCTTTCATTGATTAAATCTCTTGATGTAAGTGTTTGGTCTAATTCTAGTTCACCGATTATATTACGAAGAGTTGTCGCTGTCAATTGTTCAATCAACATTCCAGGATTTTCAGCTCCATAAACAAATTGTTTTGAATCTGTAATTTGTAAGAACACTACAGTATCAATTTGCATTGTAACATTATCTTTTGTAATAACCGCTTGTGGCGGAAAGTCCAAAACTTGTTCTTTTAGAGTAATCAAATCAGAAACTCTACCTCTTGCGTTATAAGTTCTTTTGATTCTGTCAACAAATGGCCATAAAAATTGAAAACCAGCCGTCCATGTCTTGTAATATCGTCCCAATCTCTCAACAATATATTCTGTTGCTTGGGGAACAATTTTAATTCTACTACCAATATAAATAAGTAAAATAACAATTAATACAATTACTACGACCCATACGATAGGGTCAGCTGCTAAAAACACAGGCATAAACATAATAAAACCTCCTATTTTATAATTTTAATAGCCATATCCGGCTTTGACTACTCTTACTCTTAAGAAGTAGTCTCTTATTGTAGTTTTGTTTCTTGTGACCGTCATTAAGATCATATCTACTATTAATGAAACCATAATAAACATTAAACCATAATACATACTCATTGCAAATATTAATACGATAAAGAAATACTTCAGTATAATGTCATGGAAAAATACCTGTATTGGATTAGGTTTTTTGAATTCACCATCACCAAAATCTGAAGCCAATCGAATTTGCATGAGTCTTCTGCCCGGAGTTCTTCCGGTTGTTGCAATAGCTAAAATGGTAATTAATATAATAAACCCAAGTATAAAGAAATAAATAATTTCTAAGTAATACTGTGTTAATGGTTGATTATATGGTTCGATATCAATGGTATTTTGTTGATTAATTATTGCGGATTTTTGATTAAAATCTTCTAAAGCTAACGCTTCTAATTCCTCGTCGTTATTCGCTAACGCAACATTAGCATCATATTCTGTTTGAAGATCTGATAAATTATTATTGTAAGCAATTAATATTTCATTATAAGCACTATATATTTCGTCGAAATTATCAACCCTATTTCTAAGTAATGTTCTTCCGCCAACAATGAACGCTAAGTAAATAACTAAGATTACTAGTATAAAATCAATAATTGAAGAAGTAAGTCTCTTGAAGAAGGATGCCGACATTAGTTTTTCCTTACGACTAATTTGACACCTTTAATTGCTAGAACAGTAACTTTTTCATTCTTTTCAATATCTTCGTTTGATATTGCGGTCCAAATTTTTCCTTCGATTTTAACTTCACCACGTTCACCATCTTTAATCGCAGTAGTACAAACGGCTATTTTACCAACAAGGCTGTCGGCGTTTGTTTTTATTTCATTTTTACGCATATTCTTTTTGAATATTGGTCTCAACACCAATAATAGGATAATGGAAACAATAACAAATACAATTGCTTGGACAAATATATATTCTGGCCAAATTAGAGCGATTATTAATGCAAATACTGCGCCTACTGAAAACCAAATACTAGATAAGTCCATTGTACCAGCTTCAATCACAGCTGCTAATACAATTACGGATGCCCATAGCAATACCATTAATGTTCCAAGTTGCATTTCTAGAAACATAACATTACACCTCTCTTTTGTTTAAATCAATTATTAAAGCATTTTCTTTTTTGTTCCAAGAAGCATGGAATTTATAGGCTTGATGGTGTTCAAGAAATTCTAGTCCTATTAATTCAGATACCTCTTTTAAAAATAACTTATTACAGATTCTAGAGTAACTAGATTTTACAGTAATATTGTGTTGTTGTTCTTTTGGTATGTAACCTAAGCTAATTTCTTCTTTTGTTACAGGTTTGATAGCGATTAGATTATTT
>CAZSVN010000035.1:0-10665 GCA_964610285.1 uncultured Candidatus Izemoplasmatales bacterium | reverse complement strand
AAAAGAAAACACCTTAAAACAGCTAGATTTATATCATTTTCAATTAGATGAGCTCGATACACTAGGTTTAATAGAAGACGAAGACATCACCTTGCAAGAACAAATTAACTTATTGGAAAATGTCGATAAGATCAATGCAATCTTAGAACGGTTTAACACCGTACTCAATGAAGAACGAGTACTCGACAATATCTATTCCTTAAAAACGGACTTGGAGTCTATATCGAATACATCAAGTGATTTCTTAGATCAGAGTAATCGATTAAATGATATTTATTATGAATTGGATGATGTATATCATGTTATCAATGAGTTACTATCAAAACTGGACTACGATCAAAGCGATTATGACAATTTAATCAGTCGATTGAATGACATCGAACGATTTAAACGAAAATATTCAAAATCTGTGTTAGAACTATTGCAGTGGCAAGAATTTTTAAAGACTGAAGTAGACAAAGCGGAAAACTACGATGAATTGATTGAAGATATCCATCAAGAAGTAATAAAAACATATGACACACTTCTAGAAGATGCGAACAAATTGAGTTCATTCCGCAAGGATATATCCAATAAAATAACCAAAGAAATGGAAGAAACATTAAAAGACCTGGTGATTTTAAATGCACAATTTGAAATTCGTTTCGAAAATAAAGCGCCAGTAGATGAATTCGATTACCAAGCATTTACACCAACAGGTATTGATACCATTGACTTTTATATCTCTACCAACATCGGACAACCATTAAAACAACTCTCTAAAACCGCAAGTGGTGGTGAGATGAGTAGAGTTATGTTAGCATTCAAATCTATATTCGTCAGGAGCAATCATATCTCAACGATTATATTTGATGAAATTGATACTGGTATTTCGGGCTATATTTCTAAGCAAATAGCGAATAAGATACACGAAATTTCTAAAATCAGTCAAGTGATTTCGATTACCCACATCCCCCAAGTAGTAGCTACGGGAACCCATCATATTGCTGTTCGAAAGACTATTGAAAACAAGCAAACGAAAATATCTGTCCAATACTTATCATACAATCAAAGGATTGAAGAGATTGCTAAAATGATCAGTGCGGATAAAGTTACCAATGCTAGTTTAGAAAGCGCAAAAGAATTATTAATATCGCAATAAAAAAAAGTGAGATTTCTCACTTTTTTTAATCGTTAACATTTAGCTTATGTCAATGTTTCGATTCCGTTAATAATCATTGCAATAAACAAGCCCAAAACCATTCCAATCGCTAAAATTAAGATAATTACTTTACCAAATCTACTTTTGGTTGGATCAAATGCTTTTAATTCTTTTTCTTTTTGTGTCTGTGTTTTCTTTTTTGTTTGACTACCTGGCATATATTTCACCCCTATACTTAATTAATCAATTTATTATAAACTATAAAGCCGAAAAAATAAAGGAATATTTCTTCTAATTATAGTTTTTTAAATATTCAATCACTTTTTTTGTTAAATACTTTGGTGTAGAAGCACCACTAGAGACAGAAACGGTCGAAATACCTTTTAAATCAGATTCTAAAATATCCTCTACAGATTCGATTAATATCGTTTTTGTATTCGTGATATTTTGACTGATAATTGCTAAATTCTTCGTATTGTTACTACGTGTATCTCCAACGATGTAACAGAGATCTACATCCTTGTTATATGTTATAATTGCCGTTTGTCTAAGTCTTGTTGCATTACAGATTTCTTCAGAAATTAACGTATTTGGATACATTGAAATGATATCATCGATAATATCATGAATTTCCATTAAACTAAACGTTGTTTGATTGGTAACGAAAATTGGTTTCATAATATGTTTAGGAATATCGTTACTGGTTTCAATTAAGGATATATCCGTTGCTAAACTCATCGCAGCGTTTGCTTCTGGATGATTGGCTTTCCCAATATACAGAATATGATATCCTTTGCTTGCATGGGCTCTGATTAAAGCAAATGTTTTTTCTACATCCTCACAAGTTGCATCAATAAATGGAATACCTTTTTCCCGTAATCGTAGTTTTACCAATGGATCCGTACCATGAGCACTTAAAATCACCGTACCACTAGAAACATCATCCACAAGCTCTAATCTCGTTTTTTTAGAATCATCTAAGGTAATTACTCCCAGGGATGTCAACTCATCAATTACCGATTTATTATGTACAATGTATCCCAAAACATAGATTGGTTTCATCGTTTTTGTGGATTCTATTGCTTTTTTCACAGCGTCAATTGCTTTGACAACACCTTTACAATAGCCCTGTGGGGTTATCCGAATTACTTTCATAGGAAATACTCCTTTTGTTTTACATTTGACCATATATATTATATAATATACGTGGGCTTTTTACAAAGGAAAATACAATGAAAAAATTTAACAAAGAATTTATAAATCAAGCATTAGAAGGAATTGGATTTAAGGAGTTAACCTCTGTTCAAGAGCAAGTTATCCCTTTCATTCAAAAGAAACAAGATATTATTGTGGAAGCGAATACGGGGTCTGGAAAAACCCACGCTTTTTTATTGCCTATTTTTGAAGCTTTGGATGTTACGAATAAAACCATTCAAGCGTTGATCATAGCACCTACAAGAGAACTAGCAGAACAAATTTATGCATTTGCTAGTGAAATCGCCTCATATTCGAAAGATGAGATTATTATTGACCTCTACATAGGTGGAAGCGATAAACAAGCAATTATGACAAAATTAACGCATCGTATGCCACATATTGCAATTGGTACTCCAGGTAGAATCAATGATTTAGCAATCAAAGAAAATGTGTTAAAAATTCATACTGCAAAGTATTTTGTGATTGATGAAGCAGATATGACTTTGGATAAGAACTTCACAGATGAAGTCAACGGAATCTTAGGTGCGATTCAAGAAACAACAGTGAAGACTGTGTTTTCAGCTACCATACCGGAAGAACTAAAATCAATATTAAAAAAATATATGAAAAACCCAACCGTGATTAACGTTCATCCAAATGATATATCCAATCTAAACATCAAACATTATTTCATCAAAACGAGAGAACAGAATCGTTTTGTGACCATGAAAGCATTGATTGAAACCATCAACCCCTATTTAGCAATCGTATTCTGTAACACCAAGGAATCCAGCGAATTGGTTTGTGATTGGATGAAAGAACAAGGGAAATCTGTGGTATTAATTCACGGCGGAATCGATTATCGGAAACGGAAACAATTGGTCAAACGAATTAATAAATTAGAATTCCAATATAGTGTAGCTACTTATATCTTCAGTAGAGGTATCGATGTCGTTGGAATTAGCCATATTATTAATTATGAATTACCAAGTAATGTCGAATTCTATATCCATAGAACCGGAAGAACTGGTCGCGTAGAGTTGAATGGAATTGCGATATCTTTATATGAGTTCGAAGATAATAACTATTTAAATAAGTTGGAGCGAAAAGGTGTTCACAGTTCTTATAAAGAGATTAAACAAGGTGAAATGGTCGCTGCAACAGAACGCAATAAACGTAGCAAGCGCGTATGGCAAGAAAATCAATTGGATTATGATGCGAAAAGAATCGTGAAGAAACCAAAGAAAATCAAACCAGCTTATAAGAAGAAATACAAACTCGCAGTTGCTCAAGAAAAGAAAAAATTAGCACGTAAAAGGAAGTAAGTTATGCCGTTACATGTTGTTTTATACCAACCAGAGATTCCGCAAAACACAGGAAACATTATGAGAACCTGTGCCGGAACCAATGTCACACTACATATTATTAAACCAATTGGGTTCAAACTAGACCCAAAGTATATGAAGCGAACCGCTGTAAACTACTTGGAACACGTCAATTATTTTGTATATGATAATTACCAACAGTTTATGGAGAACAATAAAGGTCGCTTGATCTTTTTGACCAGATATGGGAAAAAAGCTCCAAAAGACTTTGATTTCAAGGATTCTTCAGAAGATATATATTTAGTGTTTGGAAAAGAATCCACTGGGATTCCCAAAGATATATTAAAAAATCATTTAGACCAATGCGTTAGAATTCCTACCAATGATTCCATTCGTAGTTTAAATCTTGCGAACTGTGTAGCCATTATGGTATTTGAAGTCTTAGGTCAACAAAACTATCCAGAATTATATAAAGAAGAGCCAGATAGTTTAAAAGGACCGGATTGGTTGTTACAGTAACAAAAGGATGTACGCTATGAACATTGAGAAAGTAGTATTACATAGTTATAAACATGATCAGTCCCTGCACCGTGTATGGAAGAATGAAACCATTCTAGAAGAGACCGATGAATATTATATCGTTGCGAATAAAAAAACTAGAGTCATTGAAAGCAATGGCCGTTTTTGGTATACAAAAGAACCAAGTGTTTCTGTGTTTTTTAAGAATCACTGGTATAACGTTATTGGGATAATTAAAAAAACAGGAATTTGTTTTTATTGCAATTTAAGCAGTCCTATTTTAAGAGACATGGAAGCATTAAAATATATCGATTACGATTTAGATATTAAAGTGGAAGAAGATTTTAGCTACCATGTGTTGGATAAAAACGAATACCAACGTCATCAGGAATTGATGAATTATCCAGACGATATCAAGAAGATTTTAAATTTAGAATTAAATGACTTAAAAGCTCGAATAGAAGCACGAGGCTTCCCATTTCAAAAAGAACTTATTCTTGAGTGGTATCAAAAATTTTTAAATAGTGAAGGAGAATAACATGTTAAAAGATCCAAGAGTACAAAAATTAGCAAACACGTTGGTGAATCATTCTATCAAAGCAAAAGAAGGGGAAAACATACTGATTTATGCATCTATCAAAGCAAAACCTTTGATTGTTGCCTTATTTGAAGAACTACGGGCAGTAAAAGCCAACCCCTATATTGATTTAACAGATGACGATTTAACGAGACAATTGTATTTATCGCAAACAGATAAATCCTTACAAACGAGATATGAGTGGTTCGAACAACAACTAAACGACATCGATGGATATATTTCAATTCGCGCAATCGAATCGGATTATACCAATGCCGATGTAAGTTCTCAAGTTATGGATTATCGTAAGAAATTTCAACCATTGCAAAAAATTCGTTTGGGCAAAAAATGGGTAGGACTTCAATTTCCAACAGAAGGAAGTGCTCATAAAGCGAAAATGAGTTATTCGGATTACATTGATTACATGTTAAATGTCATGAATGTAGATTACCAAAAAATGGAAGAAGACTTTGGACCTTTAAAGAAATTAATGGAGAAAACGGATCGCGTGAGACTGGTAAGCCCAGGTACAGATCTTAGATTCTCGATTAAAGATATTAACGTAGTTCCATGTGCTGGGGAATTCAATATTCCAGATGGAGAAATCTTTACTGCTCCTGTAAAAGATTCCGTAAATGGAACGATTACCTATAATACACCATCTCCTTACAGAGGTATCGTATTTCATGATGTTAGCTTAACCTTTGAACATGGCAAGATTGTAAAATGTTCTTCAAGTAATGATCAAGAACTGTTAGAAGAAATTTTTAATACTGATAAAGGTGCAAGATATGTTGGAGAGTTTGCAATCGGTGTCAACGCAATGATTACAACACCAATGACCAATACCTTATTTGATGAAAAAATTGCTGGTTCGATCCACTTTACACCGGGTATGGCTTATGACGATGCTCCAAATGGTAACGATTCTGCAATACACTGGGATTTGGTATTAATTCAGACCAAAGAGTACGGTGGCGGCGAATTATATTTTGACGATGTTTTAATTCGAAAAGATGGTTTATTTGTTATAGATGAATTAAAACCTTTAAATCCTTAAATAAAACACCGCAGGGAAGAGATTTACTTTGTAATTAATCGCTTTTTATGGTATAATTTTTAATTGGGGATGTGATACTATGGAATTAATATACAGAGTAAAAAAACCAGAAACGATACATCGTTTTATGCAAGAAAATTTTATACCTTCTAAAATTCTTGAATTGGAAGATGAAAAACATAAAATATATGTAAACAATGTTTTAAAATCAAGAAAAGACACTGTTAAAAAAGGTGAAAAAATTCATTTTTTTATTAAAGATGAAAAACGCGATGAAAAGGTAAAACCAGAAGATATTGCTTTGGATATAGTATTTGAAGGCACATATTTATTAATTCTTGATAAACCCTGTGATATGCAAATGATGATTTCAAAGGCGCATCCAAACGGGACGTTAGCAAATGGCATTAATCATTACTATCAAAAAAATGATATCAGTACTAAGATGTATTTCATTACCAAGTTGGATCGTGAAGCATCTGGATTAATCGTGATTGCAAAACATCGATTTATAAAATTCTTACTAACCAATCAAGATAATTCTCTTACCTATTATTTAAAAGCAATCGTAGAGGGAAAATTAGATTTGAAAAATAGTACGATTCCGTTACCAATTTCTAGAATGGAAGGTACTATTAAACGTGAAGTTTCTGAAGTTGGAGATGAATGTTTAACCAATTACAAGGTTCTCAAAGAATTTAAAGAGTTTTCCTTGATTGATATCTGGGTTAAGAACAAAAGAGCACATCAAATCAGAGTACATTTTTCTTATTTTTTCTGTCCTATCATTGGCGATAAAATTTATGGAAATGCAAAATCCAAAGAACCATTGATGTTGCATTGTTATAAAATGGACTTTAATCATCCAATCACAGAAGAAAAAATGCTGTATGAAATTGATGTTCCAGAATATTTTAATACTTATATAAAATAATAAATAGAAATGAAACCATAAAAAAAAGCTAACCGAGTTAGCTTTTTTTCTTTTTAATTTGTGATTACTTGAGTAATGGTATCTGCAACATCTGGGAAGAAGCTGAAGATTACAACGAATGCTAGTATTATAAAATAGATAAAAGCTATAAGCTTCTTACCAGCAACGAATTCTAATCCAGCCAATCCACACACACCTAAGATTGCATATAATTGTACTTGTCTTAATAAGCCCATAATATCGCTACTTAAGCCAAATTCAACAATTGCATCTAGGAATAGAAAAGCATACAATAAGATGGTTAGAAAACCAAATATTTGTCCCAATACATTCCAAAGTTTTTTCATTTTAATTCCTCCTAAATTTTATATTTGTATATAATTAATTAATAATTTCAATGTGTTTTCAATTGCTAGAGTATGAGTTCTTTCCATACCATGAGAAGCATGAACCCCAGGACCAATTAACGCCCCTTTAAAGTCTGTTCCACCTCGGTAAGCTGCGGATACGTCACTTCCATAGAAAGGATAGATGTCCGTAGCGTAATCAATGTTTTGTTTCTTAGAAACATCGACTAATTTTGATATCATTTCAAAGTCGTAAGGGCCAGATGAATCTTTGCAACAAATGGATACTTGTCGTTCTGTGCAAGACAAGTCTTCGCCAATGCAACCCATATCTACCGCTATCAACTCGTCAACCTGTGGAATATAAGACGCTCCATGGCCAACTTCTTCATAGGTGGATATAATGATTTTAAGATGTGGCTTAGGTACGATATGTTGTTCTTTCAAATAGTTTAATAATCCAAATAATATAGATACGGATATTTTATCATCTAAGAAACGGCTTTTTATAAAACCAGATTCGGTAATAATCGTCTTTGGATCGAAGAAGATGAAATCCCCAGGAGCAATCCCTAATTTCTTTACATCCTCTTTGGATGATACTAACTCATCAATGCGTACAAACATATTATCTGGATCACGTTGTTTTGAGTTTGCGTCTTTATAGACATGTACCGCAGGACTATTGGATAAGAACGTTCCAGCAATAAGACGACCTTCACGAGTTCTAATTTGACAGTATTCTCCATCCATGGTTGGCCATATTGGTCCCCCAATGGTTGTAAACTTGATTGCGCCTTCCGAAGTAATACTTCGAACCATAGCTCCCAATGTATCTACATGGCCACTAAGTCCAAGTATTTTACTTGTTGTTCCAGGTACAT
This sequence comes from uncultured Candidatus Izemoplasmatales bacterium, assembly GCA_964610285.1. Lineage (GTDB taxonomy): Bacteria > Bacillota_I > Bacilli_A > Izemoplasmatales > Hujiaoplasmataceae > 4572-104. The sequence continues at coordinate 2,681 of CAZSVN010000035.1, read as the reverse complement.
CAATAATTAAATTTCCTTTTCGAGTAGACTCCGTACTGTACCCCAGAGACATTGCTTCTCTATTAATAAAAGCAATAACGTCCTGAGAATATCCACTTGGAGAAGGGATATTTAAAATCGTTTTAGCAAATGTTAATATATAATCTGTATTATTTTTCATAGTATCACCGAAAATATTATAACATATCTTTAATTTTTGCAAATAGGATTATCGCTTTTAATTATTTTTTTTTATGTTAAAATATTAGTGAGGGATGTGATGATATGGTTATTGTGTTTGGTGGTGCTTTCAATCCTCCTACCGTGGCACACCGTGAAATTTACTATCATATTAAAAAAACAGTAGATTTTAACAAATTTGTTTATTTGCCAGTTTCTAATCTCTATACCAAATCTTCTTTAATATCCAATTTCCATCGTTTAAAGATGTTACAATTAATGGTAGAAGAGTTGGATGAAGCTGTGGTATCCGAATTGGAACTAAACGATACCGATTTCTTAGGAACCTACCATAGTTTACTAAGAATACAAGAATTGTATAACGAAGACGTGGCGTTTGTTATTGGTGCTGATAACCTCAAAAACATCCATAACTGGAAGAATGCAATGAATCTTTTAAATGAATTTAAGTTCATAGTTATCAATAGAAATAAAATTGATATTTCAAACTACATAAAAAATGATAAAATATTAAGTGGTTATGAAGATCACTTCATAATATTACCTGATTTTAACATGAATATATCATCTACCGCTTTCCGAGAAACATTTGATATCAGTTATGTTCCCGAAAAAGTGTATGAATATATTATGATTCACGAATTATACTGAGGTGCAATATGAATAATGGTTTCTTAAAAATATCCCTAATTACTCCAAAACTCGAGGTAGGGAATCCAAATTTTAATATTCTAGAAATGCTTCATGCGTTAGAAGAGAATTACAGTTCTATAGCCGTTTTTCCAGAACTTGGAATATCTGGTTATTCTTGTGGTGATGTCTTCTTTCAAAAAAGTATTTTTGACGATACATTAACTGCATTACAATTATTTCTAAGAAAGAATATGTTTTCTGGCGTTTCTATCGTTGGTGCTCCATTGATTGTAGAAGAAATGGTTTTAAATTGTGCGATTGTTATTCAAGGGAAACAAGTGTTGGGTGTTGTCCCAAAATTCTATTTACCAAATACCAAGGAATATTATGAAAAACGTTGGTTTAAAAGTGGCTTTGATGTCGTAGATCATATCACACAAATCAGCTTATTAGGGCAAGATGTACCTTTTGGCAACTTAATATTTGTTCATAAAGATATCAAATTTGGAGTTGAAGTATGTGAAGATATGTGGGCAACGATTACTCCAGGAAACTTACTCAGTGTTAACGGGGCAAATATCATCTTCAATATATCTGCTTCCAATGAAACATTAGGCAAAGATATCATTCGAAGAAATGCAGTATTAGAACATTCCCGTAAGAATTGTGGCATCTATGTCTATTGTTCTGCAGGAGCTACGGAATCCAGTTCAGAAACGGTATTTTCAGGACATAATATTGTCGGTAATAATGCTAGGTTAATCAAAGAAACCAATTTATTTAATCTAGAGACAGAGATTATGTATGTTGATCTAGATATGGATCGTTTATCTTATGACAGACGAAGCAATTCCTCATTTAGAGATTCCATACTAAAATATCGTTTAACATATCAAAACGTTCCTTTTGATGTGTTAGAAACAAACGATTATCAATTTGAAGCGAGTCTTGACCAAACACCATATGTACCAAAAAAAGAAGAATATATGAATTTTAAGAAAATATCTGCTATCCAAGAATTCGGATTGGCTAAGCGTTTAACCCATCTTAATATGAAACACCTTGTATTAGGGGTTTCCGGTGGATTGGATTCTTCGTTGGCTTTGCTTGTTGCTTGTTTAGCTTTTGATCATTTAAAACTACCTAGAAGTGGTATTTTAGCATATACCATGCCAGGTATGCATACCTCAAAACGTACCAAAGCAAATGCAAACAAGTTAATGGATTTGTTGGGAGTTACCAGTGAAGAAATCGACATTAAACAACACGTACTGGACCATCTAGAACTCATAAAACATGATTCTAGTGTTGAGGACGTAACCTATGAAAATGCACAAGCCAGAGCTAGAACAATGGTCCTTATGAACCTAGCGAATAAAGAATCAGGAATTGTCTTAGGAACTGGTGACCTGTCTGAAATAGCAATGGGTTGGTCTACGTATAATGGCGACCAAATGTCCATGTATAATGTAAATGGTGGAATTCCTAAAACTGTTGTGAAATTTATGATTAAAGCATATGCGGATTATGTGTTTGATGGAGACATTCGAGAGTGTTTATATGATGTATTGGATACCCCAATTTCTCCAGAACTCACGAGCAATCAAGAAACAGAAGATATTATTGGAAAATATGAAATCAACGATTTTATACTATATCGTTTCTTGAATTGTGGGGATACCGAAGAACGCATCGCATTCTTATTACAAAAAGCGTTTGATTTAAGCAAAAAAGAAATAGAGGACTATGTAGAGAATTTCTTTAAACGTTTCTATTCGCAACAATTCAAACGTACCGCTAGCCCGGATTCACCAAAAGTATTTGAAAGTGCCTTGTCACCAAGAAGTGATTTTCGAATGCCTTCTGAT
>CAZSVN010000034.1:5267-11278 GCA_964610285.1 uncultured Candidatus Izemoplasmatales bacterium | reverse complement strand
CTGAGGAGTTTACCGATGAAACCTTTGGGTTGGTGGTGCGTGAAATTACCCAGGACGTGCGCATCCTGTTAAATCTCAGTGAAGATGTGACCGGCGTTATCGTGCGTCTCTTGAAAATCCTCTGGAAAATGTTTAATAGAGTTGAAGAATAATTCTTTTGCATCTGCGAAAGAGTATTCTTTATCGTCCTTAGCAAGTTGCAAAAATCGATCATAAGTAAACATTTCCTTGAGCCCTAGAGCTTTTTTTCTTAATTGTAGGTATTTTTTAATTGGAGCAGTATTGCTTCTAGCTACATTGCATAAAGAATGATACACTTCTGTAGGAATTGCATTATCAAATAAGTAGCTTTCTAAGCTAGATTGATAACCTCTTGCTTGAATGCTAGCATAATCAGAATCCAAAACAGTTTTATAAATGCTTGCATAGGTATTTTTATGTGCTTCATAATATGAAAATACAGATTCAAAAATATCTTTGCGGTCTTCTGCAGATTCCGATTTTTGAATGAAAGAACGATAATTGGAATTGGTAATTGTCACAATTTCTCCATTATCAAGCATAACATCACTTGGTTCAATGTCTGCAATAGATAAAGAAGAGTATAACGCTCTACCTGCATTGGTTAATTGTGAAAAATTAGCAAGTAGTGTTTCCGATTTATCATCTAGAATATGTTCTTGACGGCGGAATAATTTTTCCATAGGAAACATAAATTCCTTTAAAACTGGATCTGTTTCAATAAATCCCATTACTTTTTCTCTACCCAATTGAATCAACTCTGGCTCTTCAAACGCAGTTGCTTGTTGAAGTTTTGCATATGCTAATTGAATTTGTTGTAATCTAGCGGAATTGTCAGCGTTCTTTTTATCTAAGTCCGATAATAACGAAGCATACTGATACGTCCTCAAACCAACATTAGCGAAATCAAGTTGTAACATATAGTATTCTCTAAAAGTAATAAACTTACCTAATTTACCTTTATACGTTGCTAGTTTTTCAATAATTTCAATAGTATCTTTATATCCATCTTCCCAAGCTTTAAGAGATGGAAATAAATAAGTTAAATCCCATTTCATAAAATCCCTCCTAATTTATCTTCTATTATTATATCATTAATTAAAAAAACATGAAATATTTTTTCCTTGGTATGTTATAATAATATAGGAAAGTAGGGATGAAGATGATAACACTTTATACTAGTTCTAGCTGCTCATCATGCCGTAAGGCTAAGAGATGGTTTGAAACGAACAATATTAAATATAGGGAAAAAAACATTATTGGAATAAAATTGACGAAAAATGATATTATTCATATGTTGAAATATTCCGAAAATGGATTTGATGACATAATTTCTACACGCTCAAAAGTTTTTAAAGAATCTAGTTTGGAACCAGAAGAAATGAAATTCTCGGAATTAGCGGATTTTATTATTGAAAATCCTACGATTTTAAAACGACCAATTATCATTAACGAACAAATCATGCAAACTGGTTATAATGAAGATGAAATTAGAGCATTTATACCTCGTGAATTTAGAAAATATATTAACTGTGATGATTGTGATCAAAACACACCTGAAAGAGATTGTGAATATCAAGATTGTTTAAAAAAAGCATTGGCTAGGAACTTGAAGTAAGAAGGTAGGCAACTACCTTTTTTTATTGTTTTAGAGCGAAATCACTGAAAACGTTTTTACAATAGTAAAGTTAATTGAATAATTTTGGGTTTTAGTATACAATAAAGGGGTAGAAAAGAATTATAAATTAGGAGGAAATATAAATGGCAGTAAAAGTAGCTATTAATGGATTCGGCAGAATCGGTAGACTAGCTTTCAGACTTATGTTTGGAAATGAAGATTATGAAGTTGTTGCAATTAATGACTTGACAGATGCAGAACAATTAGCATATTTACTTAAATATGACAGTTCACAAGGAAGATACGGTAAAAAAGTAACTTTTGAAGGTTCTGATTTAGTAGTAGAAGGCGAAAAAATTCCTGTATTTGCACAAAAAGATCCAACAGTATTACCTTGGGCAAAACTTGGGGTAGACGTTGTATTAGAATGTACTGGAGTGTTCACTTCATTTGAAGGAGCTTCAAAACACATCACAGCTGGAGCGAGAAAAGTTTTAATCTCAGCACCTGCAAAAGGTAGTGTTCCAACCGTAGTATTTGGCGTAAATGAAGATTCATTGACAGGAAAAGAAACTGTAATTAGTGCAGCCTCTTGTACAACAAACTGTTTAGCGCCAATTGCAAAAATATTGGATGATAATTTTGGAATTGTTAAAGGATTTATGACTACAATTCATGCTTATACAAATGACCAATCAACTTTAGATGTACCTCATAGTAAGGGTATCTTTGCAAGAAGAGGTAGAGCAGCAGCAGCTAATATCGTACCAACATCAACTGGAGCAGCAAAAGCAGTTGGACTTGTATTACCACAATTAAAAGGTAAAATGGATGGTATGGCTTTACGTGTTCCAGTAATCACTGGTTCAGTAGTTGATTTAGTAGTAGAATTAGAAAAAAATGTAACCGTTGAAGAAGTAAATGCAGCAGTTAAAGCAGCACAATCTGATACAGTAGGTTATACAGAAGATCCAATCGTTTCCAGTGATGTTATTGGAGTCCCTTGGGGAACATTATTTGATGCTCTATCAACCAAAGTAATGGACGTTGACGGAAAACAATTGGTTAAAATTATTACTTGGTATGACAATGAAGCATCATTTACATATCAAATGATTCGTACTTTAAAACATTTAGCAGAACTTATTTAATCACGTAAAAGCATCGAAAGATGCTTTTTTCATACAAAGAGGAAACCTATGGTTTGGGTATATGAATTATTAGAAAAAATTCAATTATATATAGAAAACCATTTATGGATAGCACCTTTATTTAGTATCTTGCTACCATTTATAGAAGCAATTATTCCGAGCTTACCACTGACTGCAATAGTTGCACTGAATATTTCAGTGTTATCTGCAGCGTTTGGGGCTACAACTGGGACTTTTTTAGCTATAGTATTATCCGCGATAGGTTCGTTTTTAGGAATGGTTTTGATTTTCTTTATTATCCGAAAAACCTTAAGTAATAAGTTTACAACAAAAGTCGAACAGAGTGAGCATGGAAAATGGTTTATCAATATCGTTGAAACTAGAAACACTGGGTTCATGTTAACTGTTCTTTCGAACCCACTATTGCCTTCTTCCATTTTAAACTATGCATTATCATTGACGAAGATTAAAGTGCAGAAATACTTATTCTTAACAATAACCTCAAGAGTTATCATTATAATATTTCTTGTATTCTTGGGTTCTATATTTGACATTCAATCCAAGCCTTTAAATATATTATGGGTAATGTTAACGTATTTTGTTATTATATTTACTTACGGCTTTATTATAAAAATGAAATCAAATAAGGCAAAAAAAGAACAGGAAATTGAAACTCAAAAAAAATCACAAGATGAAACAAAAAACCCTACTCATTTATGAGTAGTTTTTTTTTGAAAAAAAAGTAACAAAAATACTTGACAAATTATACTGTGTAATGTATAGTATTACGTGTAAGGAGGTATTGTATGGATAGTCAACAAAAAAAAGGCTTACTCGAACTAATGGTCTTAGCATCATTAAAGTATGAAGATTCCTACGGATATTTGATCAACCAAAATATTGGCGATGTCATTGAAATATCAGAATCAACATTGTATCCGATACTGAGAAGGCTTGAAAAACAAGATTTACTGGAAACGTATCAAACTATCTACAATTCCCGTGTAAGAAAGTACTACCGTATTACCAGGGAAGGTTTGAGAAAGCTGAAACAATCAGAAGATGATTTTAAAGAAGTTAAAAACATTTATGATTATATTCTGCGCTAGGGGGACATTATGAGAAGAAAAGAATTTTTAAGAACTTTAAAAGATGAATTAAGGAAAAGAACCGATATCGGTTCGGAAGAAGTACTATTTTATTATGACGAGTTGATTCAAGACGCCGTCGATAATGGAGAAAGCGAAGATGTATTTATTGCGAATTTGGGAAGCGTAAAAGATATATTGAGAAGACTAGAAGATGATGAAGAATTCGTAGTTGAACTCAGAGATAAAAATAGTACAGTAGTAAGAGATGTCTTAAGTACCACAGTAAAAATTATCGGATATTTTATCTTTGGTGTGATTGCATTCTCTTTAGGAATAACCAGTTTTTCTATCTTTATTAGTGGCGCTGCAATAGTCATAGCTGCAATCGGTAGAGTAATTATTAATACACCAACGGATCTATATGGATACCTAGCAATGTTGGGACTTGGGTTAATTGGATTGAGTTTAAGTGTTTTAGGAGTTGGAGTATTAAAATGGATTGTTAATCAAGCAAAACCTGCTTTACTAACAATATTTAGAAATACAAATGATTTTTTGAACAAATATAGGGGGAAAAAATAATGGGAAAAATATTTAAGGTAGCACTTGCGCTGTTCCTAATCGGGGTTGGAATAGTCGCTACATTTGCCGCATTAAGCGATGAACCAATCTTCGCAACTGAGAATCAAGATGATTTTGAGTATAACGAATTAGTATATGATGCAAATGAATTTACAAACTTTGATTTTAATTTTGAAAATCGTGATTTTATTATTCGACCAAGTACAGATGGATCCGTAAAAATTACGTATTATACAACCGAAAAGGACACTGTAGTTATTACGGAAGACACGGATACTTTGACATTAGTAAATGAAGTAGAGTGGTTTAACAATTGGTTTAATATATTTAATTTCGCAGTCAATGATGATTTCTATGATATTTACGTATATTTGCCAATTACAGAGGCGTATGATTTAAGCATTGATACTTCAAATGGAACGTTAGATATCAATGATCTTAATAACATAGAAATACTATACTTCAATACTTCAAATGGAATGATTACAGTAGATAATGTTACCACTCAAATCATGACACTAGATACCTCAAATGGAGCTATTCGGTTAACGGATGTTACAATTGAAGGAGATTTAGAAGCAGATACTTCAAATGGAAGAATTTACTTAACGAATGTAGTTATTGAAGATATTGATTGTTACACTTCAAATGGTAAAATAATTGCTGTTGGGGTTGATTGCGAAAATATTAAATTGCGTACATCTAATGGGGATATCGAGTTAGAATTAGAAACTATAAAAGAAGATTATGAAGTGAAGATGAGTACTTCAAATGGGGATTTAACTTACGATGGAATTGGGGTCACTTCAGAGCGATTTAACGAAGATGGCGAATATTTAGCAGATTTACATACTTCAAATGGTGATATTACAATCGAATTTATGGAATAAAAAATTGGCTTAGTATAACTAAGCCTTTTCTTTTTTTAATAATATTGTGTTATAATATAAAGTTGAGGTGATTGATATGTATAAAAATGATTATGTAAAAAGAAGAACAGCTTTTTTGAAGGAAATGAAGGATGAATCTTTCGCTTTATTTACTTCTGGACAAGCTCCATATAAAGCCAAGGATCAACTGTATCCATTTTTTGTAAATCGGAATTTTTTCTATCTAACAGGGCTGCAAAGAGAACGGTTTATTTTGCTGTTATTTAAGAGTGGGACACAAACATTTGAGTATTTATTTATTGAAGAACCAAGTGATTATGCTACAAAATGGTTAGGAAGTAGAATGACTCCGGAAGAAGCAAATGAAACATCTGGAATAGAAGTTAAGAATATTTTATTCCTACAAAACTTTGATAGTTTTATAGCAAATAACATTCTATTAGATTCTCGTGTATCACTTGCAACAAAACCAAAACGTTTGTATTTAGATTTGTTCCGACAATATTTGATGGTTACACCAGATGGTTATAAGGCTTTTAATAAAGTGGTAGAAACCTATCCAGAGTTAAAAATACAAGATGCAACCACAATATTAGATGAATTAAGAAGAATAAAAGTAGAATCAGAAGTTACAGAAATCAAACAAGCGATTGGGTAT
>CAZSVN010000034.1:0-5230 GCA_964610285.1 uncultured Candidatus Izemoplasmatales bacterium | reverse complement strand
AGTAATGCAAAACCTGGGATGAATGAACGCGAACTAGAGTCATTATTTGAATATACCATCAAAAACGTAGGCTCTAAAGGAACATCATTTGGCACCATTAGTGCTAGCGGTAAACATGCAACAGTCTTGCACTACGAAGATAACAACGGAGTCATTGAAGATGGAACTCTTATTTTAAATGATTTAGGAGCTTTATCCAATGAATACGCAGCAGATATCACTAGAACATACCCTGCCAATGGTGTATTTACAGACAGACAAAAACAATTCTACGAATTGGTTTTACATGTGAATAAAACCATTATTACAATGGTAAAACCAGGGGTAACATTTGCAGAATTAAATGCAAAAGCAAATGATTTATTAGCAAAAGGAATGATGGATCTAGGAAAAATCAAAGAATCATCAGAACTGAAAAAATATTACTATCATTCTATAGGGCATTACTTAGGATTGGATGTTCATGACGTAGGTATTAATTCGAAACCATTAGAACCTGGTGTTATTATCACAGTAGAACCTGGTATCTATGTTGAAGAAGAAGCAATTGGAATCCGTATAGAAGACAATGTGCTTGTAACAAAAGATGGATATTGCAACTTAAGTGAAGCAATTATTAAAGAAGTCGCTGATATAGAACATTTTATGAAGAAGTGATTGGATGAGTTATATTGATGGTAGTATCAATCGATATTTATTTTACAACGAAGAAAATTCATATTCTGTTGTAAAAATTAAAATTATTGATACAGATGAAACAGAACTAACTTATTTTGAACCCACAATTATTGTTTGTGGGTTTTTTCCTAAGTTGGATAAACATTCAAATTATCGATTTCGAGGAGAATTAAGCCATCACAATAAATATGGAACGCAATACAATGCAAAAACTTCAGAACAAATTATTGATAATACCTACGTTGGGTTGGTCGATTACTTATCCAGTGACTTATTCAAAGGTATCGGTAAAAAAACGGCGCAAAGGATTGTTGATAAGCTTGGATTATCCGCATTAGATTTAATTGCGGATACGAAAGATGTGTTAGATGATATTCCTCGAATAAATAAAGAATTAAAAGAAAGTATATATCGCCAAATTGTTGATAACCGAGACATGGAAAACACATTAATTTGGTTATATGGATTTGATATATCACCTAAAATGGCCTTAAAGATATATACCGTTTACGGTAGTAAAACCATTGACATCATTAAAGAAAATCCGTATGTATTAATCGATACCGTTGAAGGAATTGGATTTCGTAGAGCGGATGAAATTGGATTAAAAGTAGGATTCAAACCAGATTCTCCTTTAAGAATAGCCGCTGTTATTTATTTCTTGTTAAATGAATATATGAATAAATATGGAGATACCTTTATTGAGCGAGAAAAATTAGTGGATTATACGATTACTTATTTGAATAGAGATGAATCTGGAGTCGATCAAGAATTAGTGAATGAACGGTTGGATTCTTTAATTCATCAAGGGAAAATTATTCCTAAGAACGATGTATTGTCATTAAGCTATTTGTACAACGCTGAAAAATTTATAGCTAGTCAAATGATGGCATTTAACTCGGAAAAAGAAATTAAACACGCAGATGTCCAAACATATATTACGGAATTTGAAAACGCAAATAATATTATCTATACCAAAGCACAAAAAACAGCGATTAGCAAAGCGTTACACAATCAGTTTGTGATTATCACTGGTGGCCCTGGTACAGGGAAAACAACCGTAATTAAGGGAATCGTTGATATCTATTTAATGATTCACAACAATCCAAAACCAGAATCCGTGATAGCGTTAGCTGCGCCTACTGGAAAAGCTGCAAAACGACTTGCTGGTGCAACGGATTTGGTTGCAACAACAATCCATAAATTATTAGGCTATGACTATACTGGAAACTTTCAACATGATCAAGACAATCCTCTAGATATGAAATTATTAATTGTGGATGAAGTATCCATGATGGATTGCTTGCTTGCAAAACGGTTGTTAAGTGCAATTCCTAAAGAAACACAAATCGTGTTTGTTGGGGATGCAAATCAATTGCCTTCTGTTGGGCCGGGAGAAGTATTAAATGATTTAATCGAGTCCAAGTTATTCAATGTGGTTGAACTCGATGTTATACATCGTCAGGCTGAGAATTCAAAAATCATATCGTTAGCATATGATATTTTAAATAAAGAAATCAACCCAAGCATATTCGATGTTTTTGAAGATCGCGTATTCATAAGAATTAACGAACGGTTTGTAGCCGATAAAATATTATCTGAAATCAAAGTATTGATGGAACAAGGATATGATTTATTAGAAGATATTCAAGTATTGATTCCTGTTTATAAAGGATTGAATGGAATTGATCGAATCAATGATTTGATTCAAAGCAGATTCAATTCTATCAATAAGGATTTTTCGATTTCATTTCGAGAAAAAACATTTTTCTTTAACGACAAAGTGATGCAACTTGTGAATCAACCAGAAGATAACGTTATGAATGGAGATCAAGGTGTTGTTTGTGGAATAACAGAAAATCAAGAAATGTTAGTTAGTTTCTCTGGAAATGTTGTAAAGTATAACGCTAAAGACTTAGACAACCTGACTCTAGCGTATGCAGTATCTATTCATAAATCTCAAGGATCTGAGTTTAAATGTGTTATAGTTCCACTGGTGAGATCCTATTCCATTATGCTAAAGAAAAAACTCGTTTATACCGCTGTAACAAGAGCAAAAGAGAAACTTATTTTATTAGGAGATTTTGAAGCATATAGACGTGGAGTATTGGGAATAGATACCCCAAGACACACGCTGTTAAAAGAATTTTTACAGGAAGTTTTGCAAGATGACCAGCCAAGAGAATTAACGATAGAAGATTTTCTATAAAACTTGCGTAATCTATTTGCAAATAAATAAAAAATATTGTATAATTTTATCAGTAAAACGATGAAGAAGAATAGTAATAAAGATGATTATCGTAGAGAGCTTAGGGTGGGTGTAACTAAGCATAATATTTTTATGAAGCTACTTCCGAGTGATGTGTAAAAACATCCGTAAACTCGCGTTAAGAGTATTAAGTGCTAGCATTGCTAGAATTAAGGTGGTACCACGGATTATTTCGTCCTTTTTATAAGGACGATTTTCTATTTTTAAGGAGGCATATATGAAATACATGACGGGTAACGAAATCAGAAATACCTGGTTAAATTTCTTTAGAGACAAAGGACATCTTGTTGAACAAGGAGCATCATTGATTCCCAATGACGATCCTACTTTGTTATGGATGAATTCTGGAGTTGCAGCCTTAAAAAAATATTTTGATGGTCGAATAGTGCCAAAAAACCCAAGAATCGTAAATGTTCAAAAATGTATAAGAACAAATGATATTGAAAATGTTGGAAATACAGCAAGGCATCATACATTCTTTGAAATGTTGGGGAATTTTTCCATTGGAGATTATTTTCGAGAAGAAGCTTTGGATTATGCATTCGAAATTTTAACCAGTGAGAAATACTTTGGATTTGATCTCAACAAACTCTATTTTACAATCTATCCAAAAGATTTAGAATCTTATGAAAAGTGGAAAAGTTTAGGAGTCCCTGAAGGCCATATTATCCCTACTGATGATCAAAATTTTTGGGAAATAGGTGAAGGTCCATGTGGGCCTTGTACGGAAGTATTCTTCGACAGAGGTCCAGACTATGGTGATTTTGGACTGGATTCCATCAAAAAAGATATCGAAAATGACCGATATGTAGAAATTTGGAATATCGTATTTTCACAATACAATGCTATACCTGGAAAATCCAGAGACGAGTACAAAGAATTACCAAATAAAAATATTGATACTGGTGGTGGATTAGAACGTTTTGCATCGGTGATTCAAGGTGCAAAAACCAATTTTGAAACGGACTTGTTTATGCCAATCATCAATAAGATTTCACAAATATCAGGTGTTCAATATACTGGCCAAAAAGAATTTAAAGTGATTGCTGACCATGTAAGAACTGTAACAATGGCAGTAGCTGATGGTGCTATGATGAGTAACGAAGGCCGCGGTTATGTTCTTAGGAGATTATTAAGAAGAGCGGTTAAACATGGGAAACAATTGAAAATAGAACGTCCATTTTTAAATGATTTAGTAGATGTTGTTATAAGGATGATGAAACCATTTTATCCTTATGTTATTGAAAAACAAGATATCATAAAAAAAATTATAACGGCAGAAGAAAATAAATTCTTAGAAACCTTATTAGCAGGTGAAAAGAAATTCCATGAAATCGTAGAAAGCTTAACCGATAAAACAATATCAGGTGAAGCGGCGTTTTTACTCTATGATACGTATGGTTTCCCATTAGAACTTACCAGCGAGTATGCAGCTGAAATGAACTTGCATGTAGATGAAGTTGGATTTGCAATGGAAATGCAAAAACAAAAAGATCGTGCAAGATCGGCAAGAAGTGACACTCAATCCATGAATGCTCAAAACCCTGAATATCTTGATTTTGATAAAAAAAGCGAATTTGTTGGGTACGAAACATTGATTGAAAAAACCAAAATATTAAAAGTGTTTAACGAAGGAATTGTACTCCGCAAAACACCTTTCTATGCTACTTCGGGGGGACAAGTTTCCGATACTGGTATTATCTATAACGATGATTTTACGTTACACGTTACAGATGTAGAGAAATTACCTAACGGACAATTTCTTCACCATATTGATGAAGATATTTCTGAAGACTTTGAAGGAGAAAAAGTTACCGCTTCTGTAGATAAAGAAAAACGTCATTTAACAGAATACAATCATTCCGCAACTCATCTTATGTTCTTTGCACTTAGACAAGTGTTAGGAAAACACGTTTCTCAACAAGGTTCCTATGTGGATAGTACAGGTCTTCGTTTTGATTTTAATCACTACGAATCTATATCGGATGAAATGATCTTAAAAGTAGAAACAAGAGTCAAAGAGATGATCAAAGAATCCTTTGAAGCAACCACCAGAATTGTATCTGTAGAAGATGCGAAAAAATCAGGTGCAATTGCTGAATTTGGTGAAAAATACGATGATTTTGTTCGCATGATTGATTTGAAATATACCTTGGATTTATGCGGCGGAACTCATGTAAAAGATATCAAAGACATTGGAGATTTTGCAATCAAAAGTGTATCATCGATTGGGTCTGGTATTTATCGTATAGAAGGTGTCACAAATCAAGCTGTTGCTAATCT